>NZ_JBOICG010000696.1:0-6264 GCF_050739995.1 Pseudomonas sp.
GCGTACGACTGTGTGTCACCTTAGCCGATGAGCCCTGGCCGCAGGTGTCCGCCCCAACTCAGGCAGCAGCACCACGGGCCAACGAGCCGGTGCAGAGGCTCACGCTATCGACCATCTCGTCTTCGCAGCAAAAGCGTCTGCTGAGCTTGGTGCTGGTGGTCACCGTTATCTTCATCGTAGTCGGCATGGCGTCCACAGGTGAACCAGAGGCCCAGGCCTCCTTGATGCCGCCGGTGGTTCGGAAACAGGAACTGGCTTCGCCGTTTGAAGTGCGTCAACAGTTGCTGAAGATGCTCAGCGAGCGTGAGTTAAGTCCGCGCGTCAACTTGCAGGTGATCAATGGGCAAGTCGCGCTCAGTGGAGACGTTTCCCAGGATGATGTAGAGCTGGTCGCGCGCATGCTCAGCCGTTTTGGCGAGCAATTCGACAGCGCGGTGCCGGTGATCAGCCGCGTGCGCGCCCGCGATGGAAACTTGCCGTTCAAGATTGTGCAGATCGTGGGTGGGCCCAATGGCCACGTGGTCCTGGAGGAGGGCAGCCGACTTTTTGTCGGGGATGAATTGGACGGTCTGCGTCTGGTGTTGATCGACAACAGCAAGGTGGTTTTCGATGGCGTACAGCGTTACGAGGTGCGCTGGTGAACGCGGAGTTGCAAGCCCGTCTCGACGCCTGGCAGCAGCGCCAGGTCCAGTCGCTGGCTACCTTCGCGCCAGTGACGATGCGAGGGCGCATCCAGCGTGTAAATGGCATGTTGCTGCAGTGTCGACTGCCTCAGGCGCGCATCGGTGATTTGTGCCAAGTGGAGAAAAAGCCTGGTGACTACATGCTGGCCGAGATCATCGGTTTCGATCAGCAGGATGCGGTGCTCAGTGCGCTGGGCAATCTGGAAGGGGTGCGGGTTGGCGCAGGCGTGGAGCGCCTGGGGATCTCACATCGGGTGCAAGTCAGTGAGGCATTACTGGGCCAGGTGCTGGATGGTTTCGGGCGGCCGATCACCGGAGAGGGCCCCAGTGCGTTTGTCGTGGCCGACTTGCCGGATACCAGCGCGGTACTGTGTGAAGCACCGTTGCCTACCGAGCGGCCACGGATCAATCGCGCGCTGGCCACTGGGGTGCGCTCGATCGATGGATTGCTGACGCTGGGCGAGGGCCAGCGTGTGGGCCTGTTCGCCGGTGCGGGTTGTGGCAAGACCACCCTGTTGGCCGAAATCGCCCGTAACGTGGAGTGTGATGTCATCGTGTTTGGCCTGATCGGCGAGCGCGGCCGGGAGCTGCGCGAGTTTCTCGATCATGAGCTTGATGAGCAGCTGCGTGCCAAGGCGGTACTGGTGTGTGCCACGTCCGACCGTTCCAGTATGGAGCGGGCCCGCGCAGCCTTTACGGCGACTGCATTGGCAGAAGGATATCGACGCAAGGGGTTGCGCGTGTTGCTGCTGATCGACTCCCTGACGCGGTTTGCCAGGGCCCAGCGCGAAATTGGCCTGGCCGCTGGTGAACCTCTCGGTCGCGGTGGCCTGCCGCCTTCGGTGTACAGCCTGCTGCCGCGGCTGGTGGAGCGTGCCGGGTTGACCCGTGATGGGGTGATCACCGCGATCTATACCGTGCTGATCGAGCAGGACTCCATGAACGACCCGGTGGCTGATGAAGTCCGCTCGCTGCTCGACGGCCATATCGTGCTGTCCCGTAAGTTGGCCGAGCGTGGGCACTATCCCGCCGTGGATGTGTTGGCGAGCTTGTCGCGGATTCTGAGCAACGTTGCCGAACCTGCGGATATCCAGGCAGGTACGGCGTTACGACGTTTGCTATCGGCCTATCAGCAGATCGAGCTGATGCTCAAGCTGGGGGAATACCAGCCGGGGAGCGATGCCTTGACTGACCTTGCCGTGGACAGCCGCCAGGCTGTCGATGGTTTCTTGCGTCAGGACTTGCGCGAGCCTTCGCCGATGGCGGTGACGCTGGAGCAACTCAAGGAGCTGACCGCCTATGTCCCATTCTGATGAGCTGCTCGGTGAAGTCGAGACGCTACGGCGCCTGCGTCGGCACCGGGCAGACCGGGCCGAGCGAGCCTTGCGTGAGGCTAAGCGGGCCCAGCAGGCCCTGCTTGCGCATATCCAGCAGGCCCAGGATGCGCTGGAGCAAACGCGACAGGAGGAAGCCCTGCAAAGTGCTCAGTTGCTCAGCCAGCACCAGGGGCAGGTTTTGAACCTGCAAGCCCTTAAGTCTTGGGGGGCTCAGGAGCGCTCCTTGTCGGCCAACACCCGGCGAGGCATAGGGCAGTTGGAGACATTGCAGGGGCAGCGGGAAGAGAAGCAAGCCCACGTTGGCAGTGCCCAGAAACAGGTCACCAAATGCTTGCGGCAGGTGGAAAAACTTCAGGAGCTCTCTCTTTTACTGGCGCAGGAGCCGACATGACCCAGGTTTCAAATACCCCACCAGAACGTCCGCGCCTGCGTGAAGCACGCGAGGAACGAGAGTCGGGATCTTCACGCATTGTGCCTTTGGAGGAAGGGCGGCTATTTGCCCAATTATTTACCGATGATGATGGCGGCCTCGGTTCGGGTGCGGGGGCTTCCTTAGCCGCAACGAAGGCGTTGGGCGGCGCGGCCATGATCGACGCACTTGCCGAGCAACTGGCTCCGCGTATGCAGGTCGCTTCGCAGTGGCCACTTCAGGCAGTGCTGTACTTGCCCCGCCTGGGACGAATCAACGCCCGTGTGCGCCGTGAACAAGGGGCCTGGGATATTGAGCTGGAAGCAGAGCAGGACGCGACAGCGCGCTGGCTCAGCGGCGTGCGCCAACAATGTGAGAACCGATTCGCGCAAGCGCTGGGACAGCCGGTCAGCCTATCGCTGCCTGATGTCGGCTGCGCATGATTGTGCCAGTGCTGACACTGCCTCTGGTCAAGGGCGACACGGTTGCCGCGCGGCGTCGGCTGGGGCGTGGCCTGAGCCTGGCGTTTCAGGTAGCCGGGCAGGGCGGTCAGTTGCAGCTTGAACCTGGACGTGCCCCGGCAGGTGGCGAGGCGGTGTGCTTCGAAACCGTGTGTGGTGTGTTGGCGCTCGCCGAAGCAGGGCCGTTGCTCAGTCTGCTGGGGGAGTGCCCAGTGACGTTGGCCCAGTCTGGCAACGATCCGGATTCCTGGTTCTGGGCATTGTTCCAGCTTCACCTGAGCCCTCAGGTGAAGGCGCTGTTGGGCTATGTGCGATTACTGGAAACCGATCGTCCCAAGGCGTTTGGCTGCCGACTCAGTGTGACCCTGGGGAAAACCCGGGTCGAGGGGTATATGTGGCTGGCTCCCGAGACCTTTCTGGCGTTGTGCGATGCCGGGCCATGGCGTGTCACCGCCGGGCCGATGCCCGCATCGTTTCGGTTGGCGATTGCGCTGCCTCTTGGACGTTTGCAGTTGCCGGTCGCACAAGCACGCAGCCTTCGGGTCGGTGATGTGCTGGTGTTTGAGCAGGCATTTTTTCTAGCCCGAGGCAGCGGCTATGTACAGGTTGGCACACGGCGATTGCATGGGTGCATTGACGATGACAGCGGGCCGTTGTGCCTGACCCTTACTTCAATCGAGGACACGTCTGTGGACGAAGAATTCATAGCCCCCCACTACGTCGGGGAAGAGGACGATGAACCGGTAACGGACGTATTTGGCCACGAGCCGTTCGATGAGCTCAGTATGGCGCTGAGCGTACGCTGCGGCACCTTGAACCTTACCCTGGGTGAGTTGCGCAACCTTGCGCCCGGCGCAGTGCTGGGTATTGCTGGTTACGCGCCGGGAATGGCAGGCCTCTATTACGGCGACCGGCCCATCGGCCAGGGGCAGTTGGTGGAAATTGACGGGCGCCTGGGTTTGCAGTTGTCACGCGTGATGTTCGGCCGATGATATTTCAGGGGATAGATCCCCTCATCCTGGCTCTGTTCGTGGGCGCGTTGTCGTTGATGCCCATGTTATTGATCATCTGCACATCGTTCTTGAAGATTGTCATTGTGTTGATGATCACCCGCAACGCCATCGGTGTGCAGCAGGTGCCGCCGAGTATGGCTGTCAATGGCATCGCCTTGGCAGCCACGCTGTTTATCATGGCACCGGTCGGTTACGAAATCGCCGAGAGCATCAAGGCCTCGCCCGTGGACACGAGCAGCGTGAAGATGTTTTTGCAGACGGGGCGTGAGGCCATCCAACCGTTGTGTGCCTTCATGCTGCGTAACGTGGACCCGGATGTGCTGACGCACCTGCTGGAGAACACCGCGCGTTTGTGGCCAGCGAAAATGGCACAAGAGGTACAGCGCGAAGATCTGATCCTGCTGGTCCCGGCGTTCGTTCTGTCGCAACTGCAGGCGGGGTTCGAGATTGGTTTTCTGATCTACATTCCCTTCATTGTCATCGACCTCATTGTTTCTAACCTGCTGCTGGCGCTGGGCATGCAAATGGTTTCACCGATGACCATTTCACTGCCGCTCAAACTGCTGTTGTTCGTGATGGTGTCTGGTTGGTCACGCCTGCTCGACAGCTTGTTCCTCTCCTATCTCTGAGTGGCTTATGGAACCGATCGTGCTGTTCAAACAGGGCATGTTGCTGGTGGTGGTGCTGTCGGCGCCACCCTTGATCGTGGCGGTGGTGGTGGGTGTGATGACGTCGCTGGTACAGGCGCTGATGCAGATACAGGACCAGACACTGCCCTTTGGTATCAAGCTGGTGGCAGTGGGGGTTACGCTGATCATGACCGGGCGCTGGATTGGTGTGGAGTTGATTCAACTAATCAACCTGACCTTCGACATGATTGGCCGCTCGGCCCTGAACTGAGGTATCGCCTGTGCTGCTTTATCTCGAGTTCCTCCCCAGCCTGCTGATTGGCATGGCACGTATCTACCCCTGTGCCCTGCTGGTGGCAGCGTTCTGTTTCCAACATGTTCGCGGGAGGCTGCGGGGCACCATTGTGATAGTCATGGCCCTGTTGCCCGCACCGGGTATTCATGCGGCGTTGGAGGGGCGTGACTACTCGGCGCTGATACTGGTGGCGTTGGCGCTCAAAGAGGTTGCCTTGGGATTGTTGCTCGGGGTGTTGCTGTCGATGCCGTTCTGGTTGTTCGAGGCGGTGGGGGCATTGTTGGATAACCAACGTGGCGCCTTGGCTGGTGGCCAGCTCAATCCTTCGCTGGGGCCGGATGCCACGCCGATGGGGCACTTGTTCAAGCAATTGGCAATTTTTCTATTGATGACCAGTCTGGGGTTGGGCGCCTTGACCCAGGTGATCTGGGACAGCTACCTGATCTGGCCTCCCACCGTATGGTTTCCGCTGCCAGCGGCAAATGGAATGAGCCTGTTTATCGGCTTGCTCGGCGATGCCTTCACCCACATGTTGCTGTACGCCGCGCCCTTTATCGCGGTGTTGCTGTTGTTGGAGTTCGGTATCGCGTTACTGGGGGTCTACAGTCAGCAATTGCAAGTCAGCACGTTGGCACCACCGGTCAAGTGCCTGGCAGGTATCGGTATTCTGCTGCTCTACTTTGCGCTGCTGCAGGATCTGATCGTTGGGCGAATGGGCCTGCTGGGCGACCTGAAACACGTACTGGGACTTTTGATCAAGGTCGCAATCCCATGAGTGATTCCGGCGAAAAGAAGCACCCGGCTTCTGCAAAAAAACTGCGTGACCAACGCAAGAAAGGCCAGGTCGCCCAAAGCCAGGATGTGGCAAAGCTGTTGGCGCTGACTGCAATCAGTGAGATTGCCTTGTTCACCGCTGAGACCAGCCTGCAACGCTTCAAGCAGTTGATACTGTTGCCGATGTCACGCCTGACGCAGCCTTTTGCGCGAGCGTTGGAGGAGGTGCTGTTTGACGGGCTGGGGGTGTTTTTCTCATTCGCCCTGCTGATGGTCGGGGTGGCGATTACTACGAAGCTGATCAGCAGTTGGATGCAGTTCGGGCTGCTGTTTGCGCCGGAAGCCCTGAAGATGGATTTCAATCGCCTCAACCCCGTGAGCCAGGTCAAGCAGATGTTTTCTGCCCAGCAGTTGATGAACCTGTTGATGAGCGTGGCGAAAGCATTCCTTATCGGTTTGATTTTGTATGTGGTGATTCGGCCCTCATTGGGCACGCTGATCAACCTGGCCAACAGTGATCTGCAAAGTTACATCCTGGCGTTGATTGCACTGTTCCGTCACCTCCTGCATGTCTGTCTCGGCATGCTGCTGGTGTTGGCGCTCATCGACCTGATACTGGTGCGGCACTTTTTCGCCAAGCGCATGCGTATGACCCAAGTGGAG
>NZ_JBOICG010000697.1:0-6596 GCF_050739995.1 Pseudomonas sp.
TTGAAGACCACGGCGAACCAATCGGTCGGGATCACGCGCCCGTCGATGATTTCAAAGCCCTGGGGCGTCTGCATCCAGCTGTTGGACGACAAGATCCAGAACGTGGAGATCAACGTACCGACGGCGACCATCACGGTGGAGAAGAAGTGCAGCTTGCGCCCCACCTTGTTCCAGCCGAACAGCATCACCCCGAGGAAACCGGCCTCCAGGAAGAAGGCCGTGAGCACTTCGTACGTCAGCAGTGGCCCGGTCACGGCGCCGGCGAAGTCCGAGAAGCGGCTCCAGTTGGTGCCGAATTGGTAGGCCATGACCAACCCGGAAACAACGCCCATGCCGAAGTTGACGGCAAAGATCTTCGACCAGAAATGGTAGAGGTCACGGTAGGTGTCGTTGTGGGTCTTGAGCCACAAGCCTTCCAGCACCGCGAGGTAACTGGCCAGGCCGATGGTGATCGCCGGGAACAGGATGTGAAACGAGATGGTGAACGCGAATTGAATTCGGGCGAGATCTAGCGCCTCCAAACCGAACATAAGTCTTCCTCTGTCAGGTAATACCGGCTGCTGGCGGGAGCCTGCACCCACTGCCCCCACGGATATGGAGTCTGGCGAATTCCAATTCGTTTCTTTTTTTAACCCACCACGCAGGGAATCTGGCCCTAAGGCCGCCAGAACAATCCCGGGGCCGGTTTTGATCTGGATCAAGCATTGCTGAAAGAGTAGTCCCATTTTCGGTGTAGGACGGCGTGGTCTTTTGCCGCGTGACAGACTGCCTCAGCTCAGTTCTTGCAACCATCTGTTACAGCTTGATGATAATCTCGGCCCATCCTCCGGCCCTGACCTGAATTCCCGATGCCAACCGAACCCGCGTTGCTGTTGCGTCACCATCGTCCTTTCATCGCGTTCTGGCTGGCGCGGATCTTTACCGCCAGCGGTTTTCAGATGCTCACCGTGGCCATCGGCTGGAACCTCTACCAACTGACCGGCAACGTGCTGGACCTGGGTTTGGTCGGCCTGGTGGAGTTCGTGCCGCGCGTGCTGTTCATGCTGCACACCGGGCATGTGGCCGATCGCTATGAGCGGCGCAAAGTGGCCGCCATCTGCCAGACCGTGCAGGCGCTGATTGCCCTGAGCCTGGCCATCGGTGGCCTGACCGGCAACGTGACCCGCGAGATGATCTTCATCCTCGCCTTCCTGTTGGGCGCCGCGCGCTCTTTTGAAATGCCCACCACCCAGGCGCTGCTGCCGAGCATCGTACCCACCGCGTTGTTCCCCCGCGCCGTGGCCTCATCGCAATCGGCCCAACAGTTGGCGACCATCGTCGCGCCGGCCCTTGGCGGTTTGCTGTATGCATTCGGCAGCGTGTGGGTGTATGGCCCGACTGTGGCGTTGTACCTGATCGCCTGTGTGCTGACCCTGAACCTGCCCGCCCGCCAGACGCCGCTGAACAAAGCCAAAGCCACCATGGATTCTCTGTTGGCCGGAATTCGCTTTATCCGCAGCCGCCCGGACATCCTCGGCGCCATTTCCCTGGACCTGTTCGCCGTGCTGTTGGGCGGCGCCACCGCGTTGCTGCCGGTGTTCGCCAAGGACATCCTGCTGACCGGCGCCTGGGGCCTGGGCCTGCTGCGCTCGGCACCGGCGGTGGGCGCGTTGTTGATGTCGTTGTGGCTGGCGCGCTTCGCGGTGGACCGGCATGTAGGCCGCGTGATGTTCACTGCGGTGGGCGTGTTCGGCGTGGCAACCATCGCGTTCGGCCTGTCGACCTCGTTCTGGTTTTCCCTGGCGGTGCTGGTGGTACTGGGCGCGGCAGACATGATCAGCATGGTGATCCGCGCGTCCTTCGTGCAATTGGAGACGCCGGATGAAATGCGCGGGCGAGTCAGTGCCGTCAACGGCCTGTTCATCGGCGCATCCAATCAACTGGGTGAGTTCGAATCCGGGATCACCGCCCACTGGTTTGGCACCGTGCCAGCGGTGGTCATGGGCGGGATCGGTACATTGTTGGTGACCGGGGTGTGGATCAAGCTGTTCCCGACCCTGGCCAACCGTGACCGGATGCATGTGCCAGAGGAAGAAACGAAGGTGTGAATCAGCGGATGTTGAACATCGTCTTCAAGGTCACCTGCGGGCCATTGATCGAGGTGTTGCTGAACTCGAACCAGCCCTGGGCCTCGACATTCACCACGAACACATAGATGTAGCCCATCAGTGTACCCACGCCATTGCACGCCTCGCTGATGTTGCCGACCTGACATATCGGCGTGCGCTGCCCATCCAACTCCGCGCCATCGAAGCGGCCCATGGGGCTGTTGCCCAGGCCGACTTCCATCACCGAGATTTTGGTCGGGCCACGGTGCTGGCACATCTCAGTGCTCTGGGCGCCCTCCGGGACTTTCTCGCTGCAACGCGCCGACTCGACCTTGAACACCCGCACCTCGCTCAAGGGCGGTGCAGTCGCGCCCCACGCCGGTGCCACGCCCCACCACAGGCTGATACTGGCGATCAGAGCTAGACTCCACGCGTTGGCTTTTTTCATGCTGTTAACGACCCTGTCTTGAACGTCGACGCAGTATGCCTCAAGGCCATGATTCAGAATATGCAGCCCGTAGGGCACACGGCCTCGGCTGCTGGTATGATGCGCCGCTTTTTCCGATCCTCTCTGAAACCACAGGCGCTTGGCGCAGTTTGTGCTTTGACTTAGAGGTCAACAAATAACGACGCAAGATAGCGTCACAGGGAGCCGGCATGCTGGAAAAGCTGTTTCAACTCAAAGCACACAACACCAACGTGCGCACCGAGATTCTCGCGGGTATCACGACCTTTTTGGCCATGGCCTACATCCTGTTCGTGAACCCGAGCATCCTGGGCGAAACCGGTATGGATAAGGGCGCAGTGTTCGTCGCGACCTGCCTGGCGGCTGCTATCGGCTCGACCGTCATGGGTCTGATCGCCAACTACCCGATCGCCCTCGCGCCGGGCATGGGCCTCAACGCCTTCTTTACCTACACCGTGGTCCTGCACATGGGCCATACCTGGCAAGTGGCACTGGGTGCGGTGTTTATTTCGGCGGTGCTGTTCTTCCTGCTGTCGATCTTCCGTATCCGTGAGTGGATCATCAACGCCATCCCCCTGCCGCTGCGCTCGGCGATTGCGGCGGGTATCGGCCTGTTCCTGGCGTTGATCGCCCTGCACAACGCCGGCATCGTGGTCAGCAACCCGGCCACCATGGTCGGCCTGGGCGATCTGAAACAACCCGCCCCCATCCTCGCCACCCTGGGGTTTGTGCTGATCGTTGCACTGGAAGCCCTCGCGGTACGCGGCGCGGTGCTGATCGGCATCCTCGCGGTCACTATTGCTTCCATCGTTCTGGGCTTCACACCCTTCATCGGCGTGACCTCGGTACCACCGTCCCTCGCCCCGACATTCCTGCAACTGGATATCAAGGGCGCGCTGGATATCGGCCTGGTCAGCGTGATCTTCGCTTTCCTGTTCGTTGACCTGTTCGACAACTCCGGCACCCTGATTGGCGTGGCCAAGCGCGCCGGCCTGATGGGCAAGGACGGCCACATGCCGAAAATGGGCCGCGCACTGATCGCGGACAGCACCGCCGCCATGGCCGGTTCGCTGCTGGGTACGTCGACCACCACCAGCTATATCGAATCCGCCGCCGGCGTGAGTGCCGGTGGCCGTACCGGTTTGACCGCCATCGTGGTCGCGATCCTGTTCCTGCTGGCGCTGTTCTTCTCGCCACTGGCCGCCAGCGTACCGGCCTACGCCACTGCGCCAGCGCTGCTGTTCGTCGCTGTGTTGATGACCCAAGGCTTGGCGGAGATCGACTGGGATGACATTACGGTTGCAGCGCCGGTGGTAGTCACTGCCCTGGCGATGCCTTTCACTTACTCCATCGCCAACGGCATCGCCTTCGGTTTCATCGCCTGGACCGCCATCAAGCTGCTTTCGGGCCGCTACCGTGAGCTGAACCCGGCATTGGTGATCCTGTCGATCCTGTTCGTGATCAAGCTGGGCTGGTTCAACGCATGACTTTTGACGCCGCACGCTACACCGCTCAACTGCAAGACAAGGTCACGCGCTTGCGTGACCTGCTGGCACCGCTCGACGCGCCCGAGCCACAGGTCTTCGATTCGCCGCTGCAGCACTTCCGCCTACGCGCGGAGTTTCGCCTGTGGCGCGAAGGCGGTGAACGCCACTACGCGATGTTCTCCCAGGACGACAAACGCACACCGATCCTGATCGAAGAGTTCCCCATCGCAAGCCTGCGCATCAACCAGTTGATGCCGCAGCTCAAGGCCGCCTGGCAAGCCAGCGCCGCCCTGAGCCACAAGCTGTTCCAAGTGGAGTTCCTGACCACATTGGCCGGCGATGCGATGATCACCCTGTGCTATCACCGCCCTCTGGACGAACATTGGCACACCGCTGCGAATAAGCTCGCTGCCGACTTGAATGTCAGCATCATCGGCCGCTCCAAGGGCAAGCGCGATGTGATCGGCCATGACTACGTCGTGGAAAAACTCGACGTCGGCGGCCGTACCTTCAGCTATCGCCAACCCGAAGGCGCCTTCACCCAGCCCAACGGCACGGTGAACCAGAAGATGCTCAACTGGGCGTATGAAGCCTTGGGCGATCGCCCGGATGATTTGCTGGAGCTGTACTGCGGCAACGGCAACTTCACGCTGCCGTTGGCGACTCGTGTGCGCAAAGTGCTGGCCACCGAGATCAGCAAGACCTCGGTGAACGCGGCGTTGAGCAACCTCGATGAAAACGCGGTGGATAACGTCACCCTGGTGCGCCTGTCTGCCGAAGAACTCACCGAGGCGCTGAATGAAGTGCGTCCGTTCCGCCGTCTGCAGGGCATCGACCTGAAAAGCTACGAGTTCGGTAGCGTGTTCGTCGACCCGCCTCGCGCCGGCATGGACCCAGACACCTGCGAACTGACTCGCCGCTTCGACAATATCCTGTACATCTCCTGCAACCCGGAGACCTTGGCGGCCAACATTGCGCAACTGCATGACACGCACCGCATTACCCAGTGCGCCATGTTTGACCAGTTCCCTTGGACACACCATATGGAATCCGGCGTGTTGTTGACCCGGCGCTAACTCTGCAAAACACAGCAAATCAAAAATGTGGGAGGGGGCAAGCCCCCTCCCACATTGGCTTTCAATTGTTCTGCACATCGAGAAGGGTTCGATAATCGAACACATCCCACCGTATCAATTGACCAAATTAACCATTCAGTACATTTTATCTCCACAACTAACAATAACTGTGGAGACCCTCCCATGCCGCCCATCGTGCTGGTGCTCAACGGCCCCAACCTCAACCTGCTCGGCACCCGCGAGCCCGCCACCTACGGCCATGAAACACTGGCCGACGTCGCCGCGCTGTGTGGGCGCAGCGCGGAAAAACTCGGGCTGAAAATCGAGTTCCGCCAAACCAACCACGAAGGCGAATTGCTCGACTGGATCCACGGCGCCCGCGCCCGTTGCGCCGGCATTGTGATCAACCCGGCCGCCTGGACCCACACTTCGGTGGCCATTCGCGACGCACTGGTGGCCAGTGAAGTACCGGTGATCGAAGTGCACTTGTCCAACGTGCATGCCCGCGAGGCGTTTCGGCATCACTCCTTCGTTTCCCCCATCGCCAAGGCGGTGCTGGCCGGTTTCGGCAGCCATGGTTACCACCTGGCACTGGAACACTTCAGCCATACGTTAAAAGGATGAGCTTGATGAAACCGCGCATCCTTGCCGGCCTGATCGGCTCGGGCATCCAGGCTTCCCGCACCCCGGCGCTGCACGAACAGGAAGGTGACGCCCAGGGCCTGCGCTACCTGTATCGCCTGATCGACCTGGCGCCGCTGCACCTGGACACCAACGCCCTGCCCGACCTGCTGCACGCCGCCGAATTGATGCACTTCACCGGGCTGAACATTACCTACCCGTGCAAGCAGGCAATATTGCCGTTGCTCGATGAATTATCCGATGAGGCCCGTGGCATTGGCGCAGTCAATACCGTGGTGTTCAAGGATGGCAAGCGCATCGGCCATAACACCGATTGCCTAGGGTTTGCCGAAGGCTTTCGGCGCAATTTGAGTGATGTCGCCCGCCAACGTGTCGTCCAGATGGGCGCTGGCGGTGCGGGGGCGGCGGTGGCTCATGCGCTGCTCGCGGAAGGTGTGGAACACTTGAGTATTTTTGACGTGGATATCAGCCGCGCCCGCGACCTTGTGGATAACCTCACACAGCGCTTCGGAAAGGGCCGTGCCCAGGTAAGCAACCACGTAAAGAACGCCGTGGCCGAAGCCGATGGCCTGGTGAACACCACGCCAATGGGCATGGCCAAGCTGCCGGGCACACCTGTGCCCGCCGCCTTTTTAAGGCCAGAACTCTGGGTGGCAGAGATTGTGTATTTCCCGCTGGAAACCGAACTGCTACGTGATGCCCGCGCCTTGGGTTGCCGCACCCTGGATGGCGGCAACATGGCGGTGTTTCAGGCAGTGAAGGCGTTTGAGCTGTTCAGTGGCGAGGCGCCGAATGCAGACCGCATGTTGGCGCACTTCCAGAGCATGAATACCTAGTT
>NZ_JBOICG010000698.1:0-1780 GCF_050739995.1 Pseudomonas sp.
ACCCACCGCTATCGGGAGCAAGCCCCCTCCCACCTTTCGACTTTCATCAGCCGCCGAATTGCAGGGTGCCCATGGCCAACTTGGCCATCAGTGCCGTCGCGCCCAACTGTACCAACCAAAGGGCCAGGCCGCCGAGGAATACACCGAGCGCCACTTGCAGCACCAGGCTTTTCTGGCGCTTGGGTTGCGGCGCACGCGGGGCGTAGTCGTCCAGTTCGTCGCGGTCGGCGCGCAGGTCCAGGTCATCGTTTCTCATGGGGCTCTCACAGCAAAGGGGCGGTTGGGGTTCAGTCTAGGAGCTGGATACGAAAAAGGGGAAGCCATCGGCTTCCCCTTTCGTGCAACGGCTACAGGTTTACAGCACCTGAACGATTGCCTTTGTGACTGCATCAATGTTCGACTGGTTCAACGCCGCCACACAGATACGGCCGGTGTCGAGGGCGTAGATGCCGAACTCGTTGCGCAGGCGGGTGACTTGCTCAACGGTCAGGCCGGAGTAGGAGAACATCCCGCGCTGGCGACCGACAAAGCTGAAGTCGTGGCCCGGTGCAGCCTTGGCCAGGTCAGCGACCATCTGCTCGCGCATGCCGCGGATGCGCAGGCGCATTTCGCCCAGCTCGGCTTCCCACTGGGCGCGCAGTTCAGGGTTGTTCAATACCGCTGCAACAATCGCTGCGCCGTGGGTGGGCGGGTTGGAGTAGTTGGTGCGGATCACGCGCTTGACCTGGGACAGGATGCGCGCGCTTTCTTCCTTGGACTCGCCGACGATGGACAGGGCGCCCACACGTTCGCCGTACAGGGAGAACGACTTGGAGAATGAGCTGGACACAAAGAAGGTCAGGCCCGATTCAGCAAACAGGCGCACCGCTGCGGCGTCTTCATGGATACCGTCTCCAAAGCCCTGGTAGGCCATGTCGAGGAACGGCACCAGCTTCTTGGCCTTGACCACGTCCAGCACGTTCTGCCAATCGGCCGGGCTCAGGTCGACGCCGGTCGGGTTATGGCAGCAGGCGTGCAGTACCACGATGGACTGTGGCGGCAGGGCGTTGAGGTCTTCGAGCAGGCCGGCACGGTTCACGTCGTGGGTGGCGGCGTCGTAGTAGCGGTAGTTCTGCACCGGGAAACCGGCGGTCTCGAACAGGGCGCGGTGGTTTTCCCAGCTCGGGTCGCTGATCGCGACGACGGCGTTGGGCAGCAGTTGCTTGAGGAAGTCCGCGCCGATTTTCAGGGCGCCGGTGCCGCCCACCGCCTGTACGGTGGTGATGCGGCCAGCTGCCAGCAATGGCGATTCAGCACCGAACAACAGGGTTTGCACGGCCTTGTCGTAGGCGGCGATGCCATCGATCGGCAAGTAGCCACGGGCGGCGTGTTGCGCCACGCGAATGGCTTCCGCTTCGGCAACGGCACGCAAGAGTGGAATCTTCCCCTCCTCGTTGCAGTAAACGCCCACGCCAAGGTTGACCTTGGTGGTTCGTGTATCGGCGTTGAATGCTTCGTTGAGGCCCAGGATAGGATCGCGTGGTGCCATTTCGACAGCGGAGAACAGGCTCATTTTTGCGGCAGCTCTATGGGGGATAGGAGGGACGTGTCGCGCTCCAGCCGAATGCACTAGAGCGGTGCACAAACGGGGAGCTAGTATAGAGGCCATCACCGCCGAGGGCGACAGCCGAAACGGCTTTTCGGCCAAGTTTTTCGGTTTATTTACCGACCGTTAGTCTTATTGCAACATGGGTGACCAACGGCATGTAGGACGATTGCCTTGAAACCCGTCACATTCGCC
>NZ_JBOICG010000699.1:0-13212 GCF_050739995.1 Pseudomonas sp.
GGCCGCGGCGCCTGAATTTGGGACGGCTGCGCCACCCAGCGCGGGGCAAGCCCGCTCACTACAAGAGCTTTCCGCAGTGGGTTAACTGACAGGCGCTGGCCGTGATCTGAGTCGCTTTTCAGCATCGATCTGTGCATTGAACCTTGGGGCTTTTTGCTAATAATCGGGACGGGTATCCAGCACAAACGGAAGCCCCTGATGAGCATTCACACCCGTACCAAACGCATGACCGTTCCCCAACTGGTGGCGATGAAGGGCCAGCAGAAAATCGTCTCGCTGACGGCGTACTCCAGTGCCATCGCCAAGCTGATCGACCCGCTGGTCGACTTCATTCTGGTCGGCGACTCCACGGCGATGGTTGGCTACGGCCGCGCCTCGACCTTGAGCATGCAACTGGAAGAAATCATCGGCCACACCCGCGCCGTGGTCGACAGCACGCGGCTGGCCTGCGTCATCGCCGATATGCCCTTCGGCAGCTATCAGGAATCCAACGAGCAGGCCTTTCGTAATTGCGCCCAGGTGCTGGCGCGCACGGGTTGCGACGCGGTCAAGCTGGAAGCCAATCAGGCGCTGGCGGGTACGGTCGAGTTTCTGGTGGCGCGAGGTATTCCGGTAATGGCCCATGTGGGCTTGATGCCGCAGTTCGTCAATGTGATGGGGGGCTTCAAGGCCCAGGGCCTCACGGCGCAAACCGGTGCGGTGATTGCCGAAGATGCCCGCGCCAACCTGGAGGCGGGCGCCTTCAGCCTGCTGTTGGAAGGTGTGGCCGAGGGTGTGGCGCGACAGATCACCCTGGATGCAAACAGGCCCACCATCGGCATTGGTGCGTCACCCGCGTGCGACGGCCAGGTATTGGTCACCGAAGATGTGCTGGGCCTGGGCGGTGAGCACTTGCCGCGCTTCGTCAAACAGTACGCCGATGTCGGGGCGGTGATTCGCGAGGCTTGCGAGCGCTTTGCCGACGACGTGCGCCATGGCCGCTTCCCCGAAGCGCGGCACTGCTACGGGCTTTGACGCATCGCCTGTGCCAGTTGCTGCACGGCCTGGGCAATATCTTTGCTCCAGTCGAGGGTAAAGCTCAGGCGCAGATGCTGCTGCCAGGCTCCTTGCTGGCTGAACAGTTCGCCGGGGGCGATGACGATGCGCTGGGCCAGCAGATGTTCGAACACCTGGCGCATGTCCACGGGACGCTTGGCCTGCAACCAGAAACTTGCCCCACCGTGGGGCACTTGTACGTGCCACAGATCGTGGGCGTCCAGCAGGGCTTTGAGTTGGTTCATGCGTTCCCACAGACGCGACCGAAGTGCTTTCAAATGGACGTCGAGGCGCCGGGAGGTGAACAGCTTGGCGATGGCTTTCTGACGGAGCGGTGACAGACGAAAACCCCGCTCCAGAAACAGTCGCTGCAAGGCTGGCGCTTGCTCGCGGCACAGTACGTAACCGTAGGGCGCCTCCGCACCGATCACTTTGTCGAACGTCGAGAACACCAGCAATCTGCTGGGGTCGGCAAAGTCGCGATAACGCGCCGGCGGTGGCCCGAAATGCAACTCGCCGTAGGTGTCGTTCTCGAACAGCCAGATGTCCCGCTCCGCCAGCCAGCGGCAGATCTGTTGTTTGTCCTGGGCCGGCATCAGGCCGCCTTGGGGAATATTCACGGTCGATGACAGCACCGCCAACCGAATCGACTCCTGTTGGAGCAACCCATTGAGTGCCGCCAGGTCGAAACACCCGTTCGCGTCGAGGGGCAGCTCGATCACCCGCACCTTCGCCGCTGCCAGTTGACGCAACACCGCCCACGAACAGGGTGATTCCACCAACGCCACCGTGCCCGCCAGGCCCAAGGCGTCAAGGGAGAGGTCCAACACACTGTGCAGGTCGGCGCCGATGTACACGTCATCGGCTTGCCAATAGCGGTCGGCGGATTGGGTGTAACGCTCGGCCAACGCGGCGCGCAACTCGGGATCACCAAACGGCAGGTACTGGGGCGCAAGCGAGCGTGGAAGTTGCCGCGCCAATTCACGCTCCACCGTCCACAGCGGGTTTTCGAGTGACAGCAACATGGCCGGTGCATCGCTGCTCAGCGCCAGCGTTCCCGGTTGGCGCGCGTTGGCGAAGACCTGGTCGAGCAAGCTGGACGCGCCAGTGGGCAATACGGCGCCGGGGAGCACTTTGATGAAGTAGCCGAACTTGGGCCTGGCCTCGACCCGGCCTTCATCTTCGAGCAGCGCATAAGCGTACTTGGTGGTCGACACCGACACCCCCAGGCGCCGCGCCAGTTGGCGCAGCGACGGCAGTTTTTGTTCGCTGCGCGCAGGGGCCGCCTCGATTAATTCGACGAGGTAGCGGTACACCGCTTGGTAGGCAAACGCGGTGGTGCTTTCCTGGCTCACTCGGGGCATGCCTCTGAGACGACGGGCAAGCCCTTGAGGCGCATCGCAATCCGTTGCATGGGGCTTCCAGTCGGGGAAAAGGGCTGTCGATTGTGCGAGGTTTTGGTGTTTAGTTGAAGCTGGCGATGGCTGCGTTGTCGCCAAACGTTGCCGCGACTTCCTTCGCCACCTCAATAAACACCCGCGCCGCCGCCGACTGATAAACCCCTGTGCGTTGCATCACCACCGCAGTGCGTTGCAGCGGCTGCGGTCCCAGCTCAATGGCCACCAAATCCGGATACGCCCGCGCAAGGGCGGCTGGCAATAGCGTCGACAGCGTGGTCCTGCGTACCACCTCAATCAGCGCGCCAATCACATTGGCCTCCATGACAACGCGCGGACGGATGCCGTGTTGGTTGCAGTAGCGGTCGATCTGCTCGCGGGTCGCGAACGCTTTACTCAGCAAAACCATGGATTCGGCGCCCAGGGTCTCCAGGCCGATAGCCTGCTGCGCCGCTAGCGGATGCTGTTTGCCGACCACCAGTGCGAGGGTTTCTAGCAGCAGGGGACAGGCGTCAATGTCCTGTGCATGCACCTCATCAAACGCAATGCCCACATCCAGCTCATCGGCCAGCAGTTGGCTTTCCATGTGTTCCTGAGAGAGCTCACGCACATTCAAGGTGATGTTCGGGTAGCGACGGTGGAAGACCTCCACCAGCGGCCCGACAAGATAAGTGGTGAACGTAGGTGTCACCGCAATCCGTAGCGTCCCCCGGCTCAAATCACTCACGTCGTGGATCGCACGCTTGCCCTCCTGCAGTTCCTGTGCTGCCCGCAGCGCATAGCGCAGGTAAACCTCCCCGGCATCGGTCAGACGCGTCTTGCGCCCCGAGCGGTCGAATAATTGTGCGCCGAGGCTTTCTTCCAATTGCCGCACTTGCTGCGACAGTGCCGGTTGCGAGACATGCAGGGCCGTCGCGGCTTTGGTGAAGCCTTCGTATTGCGCCACGGCAAGAAAGTACTGGATGTGTCGTGCCAGCATGTGTGGGCTCATAAGGTTATCTAATGAGTTTGATCATATATCAGACTTTTACCTTATCAAAAGGGCTGCGTAACCTTTGCTCCATCGCATCGCGACCCCATGGAGTCACCCATGCAAGACATCATCGACGGTTTCCTTAAGTTCCAACGTAACGCCTTTCCCGAGCGCGCCGGCCTGTTCAGGGACCTGGCCAATCAGCAGAGCCCACGGGCGTTGTTCATTTCCTGCTCCGACAGCCGCCTGGTGCCTGAGCTGGTCACGCAGAGGGAGCCTGGCGACCTGTTCGTGATTCGCAATGCCGGCAATATCGTGCCGTCCTACGGTCCGGAGCCGGGTGGTGTGTCGGCCTCGGTGGAATACGCCGTCGCTGCGCTACAAGTCAGCGACATCGTAATCTGCGGGCATTCCGACTGCGGCGCCATGACCGCCATCGCCACTTGCCAATGCCTTGACCACATGCCCGCCGTGGCCGGCTGGTTGCGTTATGCCGACTCTGGCCGGGTCGTCAATGAGGCCCGCCAGCATGCCGACCCGCACGCCAAAGTCGCGTCCATGGTTCGTGAAAACGTGATCGCACAGTTGGCCAATATCCAGACGCACCCATCGGTGCGCCTCGCCCTTGAAGAAAAGCGCGTGACGCTGCATGGCTGGGTCTACGACATCGAAAGCGGCTGCATCCAAGCTTTCGACAGCCACACCGGTAAGTTCGTCGCGCTTGCCGACAACCCGACCGTTCGTGCTGTTTCTCACTGAACCTGTTTTTTACCCACGGAGATAACCCCATGATCCAGTCACAAATCAGCCAGAACACTCGCCTTGCCCTGACCGACGTGATCCTGTTGGCCAAGGCTCGCAAAGACTTGTCGTTCGCCCAGATCGCCGAAGGCACCGGCCTGCACGAAGCCTTCGTCACCGCGGCCTTGCTTGGGCAACACCCACTGCCGGCCAAGGCTGCGCAAGCGGTTGCCGACACCTTGGGGCTCGACGCGGATGCGGTCGTCCTGCTGCAAACCATTCCGCTACGCGGCAGCATTGGCAACGGCATCCCCACCGACCCGACCATCTACCGCTTCTACGAAATGATTCAGGTCTACGGCACTACGCTCAAGGCGTTGGTTCACGAGAAATTCGGCGACGGCATCATCAGCGCCATCAACTTCAAGCTGGACGTCAAAAAAGTCGATGACCCGGACGGTGGTTCCCGCGCCGTGATTACCCTGGATGGCAAATACCTGCCGACCAAACCGTTCTGATCGTGGTGTGAAAAGCCCGGCGCCACGAGGCGCCGGGCTGCATCGAGTGGTCAGCGTTTGGTGATTGCCTGGTTCTGCACGCTTGTCCGGGCCAGAAACCCGCTGATCAGCTCTACCACCTGCTGCTGTATCACCGCTCGTGGCCGTGCGCCGTCGCCATCCCGGCAAATCTTGCCATCGCCCGGTGACCCTTCTTCAATCAATGCTACCGCCCCCGGCTTGCAGATCGACATAAAGCTGAAGTGGGTGGCATCGCTGATTTCCACGTACTGCGTCGATGCTTCTGGCAGGCGCTTGACCATGTGGGCCGACTCCAGCTCGGGGGACATATCCTCTGTCGGCACGCCGCCTGCAATCACCAGCGCCGGCACCGGCAGCACTGCAAGGCTGGCGTCGGTCATGCCGCGTGACAGGCCCAGGTCCAAAGACACAATCGCGGTGACGCGTTTGTCGCTCAAGTCTGCCGCCAGACGGGCCTTGCCGGCTGGCGTGGCGGCGGGGTTCATCTCCTGATAGCCAATGCAACCGCCCAGCTTCGGGTGTGCGCTGCAGTCCTGGCTGAACAGGTCTGGGTCGAAGCGCGCGCCGGCGATTTCCATCACGGTCCAGCCGCCGAGGGAATGACCCACCGCAGCAATCCTGTTTTTAGCCACCGCGCCGAATGACGTTGGTGCGGCCAAGACCGCGTCGATCGCACGGCTCAGGTCGGCCGGGCGTTGCCATAGCTGCGCAGCGGCAGCCGGGCTGCGATCCTTGCTGGTGGTGCCGGGGTGGTTCACCGCTGCCACGATGTAACCCCGATGCGCCAAGCCACTCGCCAACCACACCTGTTTGCCCCAATTGCCACCGTAACCGTGGGAAAGCACCACCAGCGGATGTTCGCCTGCTGCCGGCGCTGCGTCGTGCACGCCGAGGGCGCCGATGAATACCACGGAGTCAGCAATCAACTCGGGTTTGGCAGTGCTTGTGCTCGGGTACCACACAGCCAGCTCCAGGGGGCGATTATTGTGGGTGTCGGGCAGGGTCGTGGTTTTGAAGCCGATGGCGCTTGCGTCAGCGAATGCGGGAGCGGCCAGGCAAAGCAGAAGGAGGGCGGCGAAGGGGGTTTTCACTGTTTTTATCGTCCTTGAAGTGAGGGCGCATCATGACTGGAAGTGGGTGGGTTGAGTAGGGGGGAGTACGGGGCTAGGAAATAGCTGGTGTCGGCATTAAGTAGCCAGTAGGCTACAGTGACAAGCCGACCAGTAAAGAAGAATCAAACGGGCAAAAGAGATCCTCGATGCCCTGAGAGGTCAATGACATGAGCGAATCGAAATTCAAACCCGAGGACATGCCGATCCTCGACCTTGATACATCCGGCACGACCGTCTATGAAGCCTCGCGCTTTCTCGACAGCCCTGAAACCATCAGCGCTTACCTGGCGCAAAGCATGAAGTCCCAAGACCCGCAGGTCTTCATGAAGGCGCTGGCCGAAGTCGCCAAGGCACAGGGCGTGAACAAGGTGGCCGAGGCGGCGGGGGTTAATCGGGAGAGCCTGTATAAAACCCTCAAAGGCGGTTCAAAAACCCGCTATGAGACGGTCCAGAAACTCATGCTGGCGTTAGGGGTGGAGTTGACGGTGCAGCCGATGTCAAAACAGGCAACCCCCGGCAAACCCTGATGTTTACTGTGTCACTCCCGCAGTCGTCATGTTTTTGTCATGAATCCATGGGAATTTCCCTCAGCCCAAAACACCGCGCCACTGTCGGCACCTGAGGGGCATTTCAAGGAGATTCAAACATGAGGGTCGTGACCGCAGGCTCCGCCTACCTGGACATCGACGCCTACGCCTGCCACGCGCGATGCAGCGCAAGGAGCTGGTGAAGCTGGCCTTGGCTGCATCGAGTGAAGGCGCTAGCGCACCAGGCAAGGCTGCTTGTTATTGAAGCGCCAGCCTGGAATCAAAAACTGCATCGCCACGCTGTCGTCCCGCGCGCCCAGGCCCATGCCTTTGTAGACTTCGTGGGCCTTGGTCACCGCGTCCATGTCGATCTCCACGCCCAGGCCCGGCTTGGCCGGTACCTTCACGTAGCCGCCCTCGATCTTCAGCGGCTCTTTGGTCAGGCGCTGGCCGTCCTGCCAGATCCAGTGGGTGTCGATAGCGGTGATATCGCCCGGTGCCGCCGCCGCCACGTGGGTGAACATTGCCAGGGAAATATCGAAATGGTTATTGGAGTGCGAACCCCAGGTCAGGCCCCAGTCGTTGCACATCTGCGCCACGCGCACCGAGCCTTGCATCGTCCAGAAGTGTGGGTCGGCGAGGGGAATGTCCACCGATTGCAGCTGGATTGCGTGGCCCATTTCGCGCCAGTCGGTGGCGATCATATTGGTGGCGGTCTTGAGGCCCGTGGCGCGACGGAATTCAGCCATGACTTCACGGCCCGAATAGCCGTTTTCCGCACCGCATGGGTCTTCGGCATAGGCGAGCACATGATGTTGATCACGGCACAAGCGGATGGCTTCCTGGAGTGACCAGGCACCATTCGGGTCGAGGGTGATGCGCGCATCCGGGAAGCGTTCGGCCAAGGCGGTGACCGCTTCGATTTCCGCGTCGCCGCTCAAAACACCGCCCTTGAGCTTGAAGTCGTTGAAGCCATATTTCGCTTTGGCGGCTTCGGCCAGGCGTACCACGGCCTCGCTGGTCAGGGCCTTCTCGTGGCGTAGGCGCAACCACTCATCGTCGGCGTCCGCCTCGTTGCGGTAGGCCAGATCAGTCGTCGTACGGTCACCGATGTAGAACAGGTAACCGAGCATTTTTACCGCATCCCGTTGCTGGCCTTCGCCGAGCAGGGCAGCCACTGGCACTTCGAGGAATTGGCCCAGCAGGTCGAGCAGGGCGGCTTCCATGGCGGTGACGGCATGAATGGTGATGCGCAGGTCAAAGGTTTGCAGGCCCCGTCCCGCTGCATCGCGAGACGCAAAGGTGCTGCGCATCTGGTTGAGGATGCGCTGGTACTGGCCGATGGGTTGGCCGATCACCAGGCTGCGTGCGTCTTCCAGGGTTTCGCGGATGCGCTCGCCACCGGGCACTTCACCGACGCCGGTCTTGCCTGAGCTGTCCTTGAGAATCACGATATTGCGGGTGAAAAACGGCCCATGGGCGCCGCTCAGGTTCAGCAGCATGCTGTCGTGGCCGGCCACGGGGATGACTTGGAAATGGGTGACGACGGGGGTAGTCATGACAATGTCCTAATTAAGCTCAAAGAGGTTTGCTGATGGCGGTGGCCGTTGGCGCAACATCCGGCGAAGCCAGCGTGGGAGCAGGTGAAGTCTTGGCGAAGAACACCAGGATCGCCGCCAGCACCGAAGTGCCGGCCAGGCCATAAAGGCCGCCCTGGATCGAACCGGTGGTCTGCTCCAGAAAGCCGAACGTGGTGGGCGCGACAAAGCCTCCCAGGTTGCCGATGGAGTTGATCAGCGCGATCACGGCAGCGGCGATGCGCACATCCAGGTAGCCCTGGGGGATGGGCCAGAACAGCGAAGAGGCGGACTTGAAACCGATGGCCGCAAAACAGATCGCCACAAAGGCAAAGATCGGCCCGCCGGTGGTGGACATGAACATGCCCGCCGCAGCGATCAACAGCGCGGCGGCCACCCAGGCTTGCTGGAACTTGAACTTGCCCGACAGCGCGGCAAAGGCGTACATGGCGATGATCGAGATCAACCAGGGGATCGAGTTGAAGAAGCCGACCTGCACGTCGCTCAAGTCGCCCATCTTCTTGATGATGCTCGGCAGCCAGAAAGTGGCGGCGTAAATCGTCAGCTGGATGCAGAAGTACAGGGTGCAGAACAGTAGGATCTGGCGGTCTTTGAGCAACTTGCCGAGGGTCGGTTTGACCGTGTTGAAGGCATCACGCTGGCGCTGTTCCTCGTCAATGGCGTCCACCAGGGTGTCCTGCTCTTCGCGGGTCAGCCATTTAGCGTCGTGGGGGTTGGAGTCGAGCCAGAACCACACGAAGAATCCCAATGCCACGGAGGCCAGGCCTTCGATGGCGAACATCCATTGCCAGCCATGAAAACCGAACCCTTCGATCTGCAACAACGCGCCTGACAAAGGGCCGGAAATCAGCGAAGCCACGGCCGAACCGCTGAGGAAAATCGCGATCGCTTTGCCGCGCTCGACACCTGGCAGCCAGCGGGTGAAGTAGTAGATCACGCCGGGGAAAAAGCCCGCCTCGGCCACGCCCAACAGAAAGCGCAGGATGTAGAACTGGGTTTCGTTCTGGATGAACGCCATCAACGTGGCGACGATGCCCCAGGTGAACATGATGCGGGTCAGCCAGATCCGTGCGCCGACCTTTTGCAGCAGCATGTTGGACGGCACTTCGAAGAGGGCGTAGCCGATGAAGAACAACCCGGCACCCAGGCCGTAGGCAGCGGCACCGATGCCCAGGTCATGCTCCATGTGCGTGCGCACGAAGCCGATGTTGACCCGGTCGATGTAGTTGAGGATGAACATGACCACGAACAGTGGGAGCACATGGCTCTTCACTTTGCTCACGGCGCGGCTGAGCACCGAATCAATTTCTGCGGCGGCAGATACTTGGCTTGAATTGTTCACAATTCAAAACTCCCCCTGATTTGTTTTTATGCGGGTTTGCATGCTTTGTTGATAGACATCATACAAGTGATTTTCTTGGCTTCGCAATTGGGTGATGGATGTTTTTGTGCTTATAAGGCCGTGGCTGTATCACTATTTATGGTTATTTGCCCATTTTCATTGGTTGGTGTGCGTGTTTTTGCGTACGTTTGGCAGGCGCTGAGGCAGTCGAAAACGGGCGGCGAAGATCGCTGGGAAGTTGTTCAATCAGATTAGTTGTCATACAAGTTGTTTGGCCGGTCAATCAAGCCTGCGCAGGCTCGGAGCGGGGTGTTAAGCTCCCATCAGCCCAACCCGTGGACCCGCAGCGATGCCCATTGAAAACGGAACCCTTGTCCGTAGACGCTCCAATAACCTGGCCCAAGGTGTGGTCGACGCGCTGACTCAGCGCATCCTGCTCGGGCAACTCAAGCCCGGCGAAAAACTGCCGTCTGAATCCACTATCGTGCTGGAGCACGGCGTGAGCCGCACCGTGGTGCGCGAAGCCATTTCCAAGTTGCAGGCCTCGGGCCTGGTGGAGACGCGTCACGGCATCGGTACCTTCGTGCTGGAGCCGCGGGCCCAGCAAGGCTTGCGCTTGCATGTGGACACCGTCGCCAGCGTGCGCAACATGCTTGAACTGCGCTTGGGCCTGGAAGTGCAGGCCGTGGCCCTGGCGGCACTGCGCAGGTCCGACGAGCAACTGGCCCATATGCGCCAGGCGCTGGATGACTACCAGGCTTCGCTGGCCAACAACGACAGCTGCGTGGAAGAAGACAAACGCTTTCACCAGTTGATCGCCGAGGCTACCGGCAACACGTTTTTTACCGAGATCATGTTGCACCTGGGCAATGCGATGATCCCGCGCACCCAGGTCAAGGGCGTTGAACGTGGCGGGGCGGATTTTGCCAAGCTGGGGCAGTTGGCGAACCTGGAGCACGAGGCGATCTTCAATGCGATCAAACGCCAGGACCCGGACGCAGCGCGGGCCGCCATGGTGTTGCATTTGACCAATAGCCGGGATCGGTTTTCCGGGGAATGAAAAGGAACCACTGTTGAACGAACACACTTTGTCCATGCGCCTGGAGCGTGTGGCCGCGAACGTGCCGGCCGATGCACGCCTGGCCGATATCGGCTCCGACCACGCCTACCTGCCGGTGGCCTTGATGCACCGTGGTGCAATTTCGGCAGCGGTGGCGGGAGAGGTGGCGACCACACCCTTTCATGCGGCCCAGCGCACCGTGCGTGACAACGGCCTGGAGCAACACATCAGCGTGCGTTTGGCCAGTGGCTTGGCGGCCATCGAACCGGGTGACGGGATCACTGCGATCAGCCTGTGCGGCATGGGCGGTGAAACCATTCGCGACATCCTCGACAGCGGTAAAACGCACCTGAGCGGCCAGGAGCGCCTGATCCTGCAACCCAACGGTGGCGAGCAACCGCTGCGCCAGTGGTTGATGGATAACGGCTACCCGATCCTGCACGAAGAGCTGCTGCAGGAAAACCGCTTCTACTACGAAATCATCGTCGCCGAACGTGCGGAACCGGTGGTCTACAGCGCCGAACAACTGTACTTCGGCCCCTTGCAGATGCAGACGCGCAGCCCCGTGTTCCTGGCCAAGTGGCAGCGCATGCTGCGCCAGAAGCACAAGACGCTGGCCAGCTTTGAGCAGGCACGGCAGCGGGTGCCGGAGGAAAAGATGCAGGAAGTGGCCCGGCAGGCGCGTTGGATCACGGCCTTACTCGCCTGACCGCCACCGAATAAATGTGGGAGCTGTCGAGCCCCAGCGAGGCTGCGAAAGCGGTGGCTCAGGCGACATCTCTATTGGCTGTGCTGCCGTCTTCGCAGCCTCGCTGGGGCTTGACAGCTCCCACATAGGACTGCGAGCAGCGTTCGCCTAACGCCGAGTCTTATGCTCCAATGCCGTCCTTCATTCGCTCACCCACCCAGGAACCGCGCCATGGCCGACACCACCGACCAAGCCTTCTACGACCGTGCCGACGCACACATCGAACTGTCGAACGAACAACTCAAGGCCTGTGAAAACCTCGGCGAAGTCAGTGCCTCGATGATGTTCGGCACCACGCGTTTCAACGCCTGGGCCAGCGCACGCAACTTCAAGTCCGGCGCAGAAATGGCCCAGGCGCGGGAGGCAATGCTGAAGTATTTCTGCGATCAGTACCGGATGATGCTTGAGGACAATCTGGATGATCACATCAATAATTTCAGCCAGTACATGCTCACCAAATAAGCAGGGCGTCGGGGGCGCTCGGTGTTGCACTGCAATGCTTCACGCGATCCTGGAAATGGCACCGGCTGGCAACGCTTGATTTGCCTCAAGCGCGATCAACTGTTCAATGATCTGATCACGCTGGTTTTTGGGTGTCTCTCGATCCGTGATCGCGTAGACCTGAGCGTCGGCCCATAGGCGAATCTGCTCCAGTGAAGTCGGCTCAGCGGGTGCGCTTTGAAGCTGCTGAAGAAGAAATCCTGCCTGAGTCCATTTAGGCATCAACTCAAGCAGCGCCAGGCGCCGAGCAGAGGTCAGGTTGGCCCAGAGGTCTTCAAGTTGGCGGGTAAACGCTGACGCTATGACGCTCCAGGGCTGAGAACGCAAGCCTGTGACACCCGCCTCAAACACACTCTTGGATGGATCTGTGATCGCGGCAATCAAACGTGCAGGTCGGTCGCCGCCTTCAATGTCCAATACCAGCGAGCGAACCGCGCCGCTCTTTTGTTCCTGTGCCGCAGCTAACCAGCTTTCAGTCGTCGGCATGTTCAAGTCCTGCGCCAGCCCAAGTACACCCAGCCACTGGGCTTTCGTATCCGGTGTTTTGCCGCGCAGATGCGCCTGAAGGACGTGCGCGGGTTCGACGCCATATTTTTTGGCGGCCCATAACGCAGTTGACCTCGTCGCAGGCGAGGGGTCGATTAAAAAATCTTCGATCAGTCGAGTACGCCCCGCGGGTATCCGCAAAGCCTCCAGGAACGAGAGCCTCCTGAGAATGCTGCTGTTGCTGGCGAGCCCGAATGCGACAGCTCGTTGAGCCGCTGCTTGCGGTAGTTCCATGGCCCGGGCAAGGGCCAGTCGTCGCACACTGAAGTCGGGGTGATGCAGGCTCATTATCAAAAACGGCTCCCTCTCTTCATCCGTCATTGATTGAGCGAGAACCCGAAAAAGCAAGCGCGCGCATTGGCCGTGGCTGGCGTGTAAAGCCGGTGTGCACAGCGGTAGGCATTCAGGCGTGGCCAGCAACGCCTCAAGTTTGTCGAGCGTGACGCGGTGGTTTTCTCGCTTGCGCTTTTCGAGCGCGACAATCGCGGGAAGTTGAGCGATCAGCCAAGTCGTATAGCTGGGCGTCAAATAGTCATCGAGTGCGAGCCTCGCGGCTTCGCGCACTTGAGGCACCCAATCGTTGAGCCGTTCGATAATCGCTGACAGCCGCTCGCTGGTCTGCTCCGACCGGATTGCCCGAAGGCCGGCTTCGCGATCGAAGCCATCCCAACTGCTGACAAGTGATTGCCAGTTCCGTGTGGGGACTGCTTTCGGTGAGGGTACGGATGAGGCCGTATATGTAGATTGAGTGGGTGATGGGGGAGTGGGCAATGCCATCAAGAACTCTGCCACTTGCCGCGTACTGCGCAGATGAACCACAGGAACCTGCGGTGCGACTGCCAGACGTGCTGCTTCGATGCCTGGTCGGCTTACTCGGTCGTAGTTCCAGCAGTAATTCAGGAAATTCAGGAATTCCCTGTCGAGCTTTTCCTTGCACCCCAAAGGTTTGTCCGGGCGCGGGCGGTCCAGCAGGCTGCGTACCAGTACGCGCCGCAGACAGGTGGTGCGCGGAGTGTCGAGCCAGAGGATGAGGTCGGCGCGGGGCAGGCGCAGGTCAAAGGTGCGCCGTGCGTAATTGCCTTCACAGATCCAC
>NZ_JBOICG010000700.1:0-1811 GCF_050739995.1 Pseudomonas sp.
GATACCACACGTCCAGCAGCGGGCTGACTTCAGCGCTTTTCAGTTCGCTGCGAGCCTTGAGCCAGCCTTCAACAGCAGCACGCTGTTCTTCGCTGACCGAGCCGCGCTTCTGCAGGCAAACCAGACCGTAGTCATCGCCGCCCACGTAGCCGAGACCATTGGCCTCCATCGCTTCTTTCAGGAATGCGTCGAGGAAAGCGTCGATAGCTTCTTCACTCAGGCCTTCGTTGAAGTCCAGGTTCAGTTCGAAACCCAGCTCTTGGAATTCATCAACGCACAGTTTTTTGCGCAGACGCTGGGAACGGTTAGTCGCCATGGAACAATCCTCTTAAGTAATAACGGCGGGCACTTTAGCAGTTTAAGGTGGCGATTGCCCGACTCTCTGGGACAGGCGGCACAATGCCTGTAAAAAAAACGCCGATTACCAGCTATCGTTCAGCTACAACTGGAACCCCCTTGGGGCATAATGCCGACACTTTCATGACTATTGAGGGATTTTCTTGGTTACCCCTCACTTTTTTCACCCTCCTCAGCAGCAGGGTTTTATTCCATATGATCAAATCTTTACGTTCAATGCTACTTGCCGGCGTTTTCCTGCCACTGGCTTTTTCCGCCACCGCCGCTCCCGTCAATAACACCCTGCCACCCAATGTCCAGCAGGCCCTCCAGAAAGCCAAGATTCAAAACACTGCGCTGTCGTTGGTGATGCTGCCGCTGAACGGCCCGGGCACACCCACCATTTTCAACGCAGACGTGTCGGTCAACCCGGCCTCCACCATGAAGCTGGTCACCACCTATGCAGCCTTGGAAATGCTGGGCCCCAACCACCAGTGGAAGACCGAGTTCTACACCGACGGCACGCTCAGCGGTGGTGTACTGCGCGGCAACCTGTACCTCAAGGGCGGTGGTGATCCCAAGCTGAACATGGAAAAACTCTGGCTGTTGATGCGCGACCTGCGCGCCAACGGCGTGCAGCAAGTCACCGGTGACCTGGTGCTGGACCGCAGTTTCTTCAACCAACCGCAACTGCCGGAATTCAATGACGACGGCAACGACGAGAACAAGCCGTTCCTGGTCAAGCCCGACGCCCTGCTCGTCAACCTCAAGGCCCTGCGCTTTGTCACCCGCAATGATTCGGGCCGGGTGATCGTGTCGGTCGAACCACCGATCGCGAGCATTCGCATCGACAATCAGGTGAAGGCGAACAACACCAAACAATGCACCGGCGACGTGCGCTACAGCCCTGTGACGGCGGCCGACGGCAGCGTGACCGTTACTGTCAGCGGCCAGTTGGGCGATGGCTGCAGTTCGCAGACTTACCTGTCACTGCTCGACCACGCCACCTACACCGCCGGCGCCGTGCGGGCGATCTGGCAGGAACTGGGCGGCACGATCCAGGGCCGTGATATCCAGGCGCCAGTGCCCAAGGATGCGAAGGTACTGGCCCGTGCGTTCTCCCCGGACCTGGCGGAAATCATCCGCGACATCAACAAATACAGTAACAACACCATGGCCCAGCAGCTGTTCCTCAGCCTCGGCGCACAGTTTCGCAACGATGCCGATGGCGACGATGCCAAGGCTGCGCAACGTGTGGTGCGCCAGTGGCTGGCGAAAAAAGGTATCACTGCACCGCACCTGGTGATGGAAAACGGCTCCGGGCTGTCCCGCGCCGAACGGGTCAGCGCCCGCGAGATGGCGGCTATGCTGCAAGCGGCCTGGAAAGGCCCTTACGCGGCCGAATACATCAGCTCGCTGCCAATTGCCGGCACCGACGGCACCATGCGCAAACGCCTGAAGACCACCGCACTGCG
>NZ_JBOICG010000701.1:0-11729 GCF_050739995.1 Pseudomonas sp.
CTCATAAATCACCTCAAATCAGTTGTGCCAGTGCCAGCAGGCACCAGCGGTGGGCGGGGAGATGGGCTATCACTCGCACCTCAATGCATCCTCAAAGGACTCAACTGCGGCATCAGCTCGGCACCCACCCAGGCGGAAATAAAGCGCCCAGTCGTGAACCGCATCCCAGCAAGCCTCTGGCCTGCCGAGGTTTAGCCACATGCGCTTTATGGTCGCCATGAATTGCTCGTGCTCACTCATTGCCACCACCCTCTACCGGTTTGAGTGAGCCAATCGGCGTGAGCTGGAGACTGATTTGGCTCAGCAGGTGCTGCCAGCCCTCGTTGTCGTTCTCGCCCACTTCGAACTCCGCAGCCTTGCGCAAAAGCCCAAGCAATTCGTCGTTCCATTGATCGGCGTCGGTCAGGCGCTGTTGCAGGGCGTCACGCTCGGCGACAGCGCGGTCATAAGCCCAGTCCTTCACAACGCAGGTGTCGTCCTGATGCCCGCCTTTCTGAACCAATCGGCTTGGGTCGATCCAGTACCGCTCTACTTCGGGCATAGATATTTCCTTGCCGGGCCATGCCCGGGCGGTGGAGTGGGGAAGACTTGTAGGAGGCGTGACTACAAGCGGCGGGTATACAACCGGATATGTCGTGAGATCAGAATCAGTGGCACCTCAACTAAGCGGTGCTGAAAATGAAACGACTGACCGACTGGATAAACCTGATAACTGCAATCCTTCGTCTAATCGCCGCCATCATCCGAATTGGCTGGCTTTGAGCTACGATGGCGCCTTCCTACAAGCGGACAGGCCCATGACCAAGCACGATATTTACGATGAGATAGAAGGTTTTCAGGTCTGGAACTACATGGAGTGCGACAAGGACGAGGAAGGCCGGGAGACCTGGCGTATCAACGTCGAGGTAAAGCGTGGTGGTGAAGTCGTGGTGCCGGTTGTTGCGGGTGAGCGAACCTATGTTGACCGTGGCCTGGCACAGGTAGCCGGGCGCGAGCTTGGATCCAGGCTTATTGCTGAAGGCGTTTAAGCCGCAACGGCCTGACGCTCAGCCACCCGCCATGGGTCATTGGCTCGTGCTAGAGCTGCCATCGGTGGCGGACTGACGCTATTGCCGCACATGTGCACCTGCTGGGTGATGGTGAAGGGTTTGCCGTCGGCGCCGTGGGTGATGTGGTAATCCACTGGGAAGCCCTGGGCTTTGTACAGTTCCGCTGGCTTGAGCATCCGCAGGCAGATATCGACGATCACGTAGGGCGTGCCCTGAACCATCACCGTTACCAATGCCAAGCGGTCCTTGGTGGTGATGGTTGGTGCTGGTGCATCGCAGGTGCTGACGTTCTCGGTGCCGTAGTAGCTGATCAGAAAGGCAGCAACGCGCAGGGCGCCGGCTTCGTGTTCAGGCGACAGCTTGAGCGATACCAGGGAACTCTTGCCGCCTCCACCGGCTGTGATGGTCGGAGCCGGATCGTCCAGGCCTTGGCCAACGCTGCCGCCGAATGCGCGCTCCATGAATGCACTGACCAGTCCGTGGTGCTGGCCGCCGGCGCTGACGGTGTGCAGCGGGTCGTTTACGTCGCGTGCATCGCAGTTGCCGCGCAAGTGCACCAGGTTCGCCACCGCCAGTTGCTGCTGGCTGCCGGTGTTTGTGACCGTCGTCATGGGTTCGTGCATACCCTTGGCGTGCACGGTGTTGAACCCGCCGTTGGCCTGGATCATCACCGCAGTACTGATGGACTGGCCGCCGCCGCTGGCGGTGATGGTGCCGATTGGGCCGCAGATATCGTTCACTCCGTGGGAGCGGCGTTTGGTTGCGCCTGCCCCCTCGCCGTGGCCGGCCTGGACTATGCAGGCTGATGCAACCGCGCGGTGGCTCCGGGTCATCAGCGTTCCCATTGGCTGGTCTGCCGACACTGGGTGCCCGGCGTACACCGGGCCGCCGGCCCCAACCATCACCGGGCTGATCAGCGTCAGCTCGCCGCGATTCGCGCAGGTCACCGTCGGCAGTGGGTCGAGCGGGTCATTGATGCGGTCACTGCCTTGATGCGTTGCCGGTGCGATCACTGGGCTCACCACCGAGAAGGCGCCGCCCTTTGGGTAGGACGTGATTGTGCGCAGAGGCTCGCCGGCGGACTGCACCGACTCGCCCGACCAGTTCGCGATAGGCACAATGAAAGGCGCCGGATTGTCGATGACAAACTTCTTCATGCCCTTGCGAATGCGACTCAGGGTGGCCTCGGCCAGGTCTTTCTTGCGGCCGAAGATGCTCTTGCCCAGGTCGGTGAAGTCGATGCAGTCGGCGGCGGTCTTGTATTTCTGCTGGCCCTTGACCGGGTTCTTAGCGTGGGTTGGCTCAGGCCACACCACCGGACGGCCGTCGCACCGAGCGATCATAAACAGCCGCTCACGGCTGGTCGGCGCGCCGAAGTCGCACGCCTTGATCACCTTCCACTCGACGACGTAGCCCATGCCTTCCAGCAGGGCCACGAAACGGCGCCAGGTGCGGCCGCGTTGTTTCGGGTCAGGCACCAGGAACTGGTTAGATACCGGAACTTGTTCACCAGGGGAGGCAATCCGGTTGGTGGTCTTTCCTTTCTTGGTTGGGTGCGGAACCTGGTCCAAGGTCACCACCCGACCGGTTTCCTTGTCGCGCTTAGCGATCAGTCGGCCCCATTGCAGGATCTGCTTCACGTTCTCCAGGCTGATCACCCGTGGGCGCTTCTTTCCTCCCCACTTGAGGCCGATCCACGACAGGTTGCGGATCTCGCGCTTTCGCGGTTGACCGCCGGCAGCCTGGCTGTGGTGTGTGCAGTCCGGGGACATGTGGAACCAGCCCACGGCCTTGCCGCCGCACTCGGTGTCCGGATCACCCTCAAACACGTCGGTGGTGAAGTGCTTCGCGCCTGGGTGATTCACGGTGTGCATGCTGATCGCTTGCGGGCTGTGGTTTTTCGCCACATTTACAGTGCGGCCCAGGCCCATTTCCAGCCCGGTACCGGCGCCACCGCCACCGCAGAAGAAGTCGACAACGATCTCGTCGTCCTGAGGGTTGAAGCCAAGTCCATACTGGGTTTTGAAATCGAAGGGATGTTTCTTCTGGTGAGCGGACATAGTTGATCCTCGCCAGGGTGGCGTGATTGGTTATTTGGGTTGTCACGACGGCATGTCACGCAATGCGAATATGCGCAGCCAGTTGCTCGTCGGTCATGCGGTCTGCCCCGCGAATGAATCGAGAAATTAGGTCTTGCTCTTCGTCGATCTCGGTCCTGGCCATGACCCGTTTCAGCGCTGCGTCATCGCTGTGATAAAGCTTCGTGACAATCTGTCGTGACAGCAGGGCGGCCTCTTTTTCCGCCTGGGTCATCTTGTCCCGTTCGCGCTGGTCGCGTTTTCGTTCTGTGGGAGTCTTGGCCATGGCCTACCTCTTCTATTCCGCTGGCCGGCAGTGCGAGCCAGGTTTGACGTTTGCGTTGCTGGGTGCGGGCTACAGATCGCTTCAAGCTTTCATCTTCCCGTTCCGCAGGTTGAACGGCAGCGCCGGGAAAACGATGTTGTAGTCCTTGAGCAGGCGGTGGAATTTCTCGTAGCACATGCCTGTTTGCTTCATGACCTGCGACCGGTTGAGCCCTACATCGCGCAGGGCGATGATCCGTTCGACCGCTGGACCGTCAGCGGACTTGTGGCCCTGGTTCGTGGTGTAGCCGCGCTTGAACTTGAAACCCATGCGGGTTGCCATGCGCTTCAGGTCGCGCTCACTGAGGTGAAACGTCTTCATGGCCTCGGTGATAGTGAGCGTTGGCGCTGCTGCCGCAACCTTGGATTCCAGGGAAGGGTTGGGATCGGCCCGCGAGCCATCCTTAGCCTTTCCGTTGAACATCGTGCCGAAGTCAGCATCACGCACCTGCATCGGTAGTGTTTCAAGGGTGTCACGGCCTTCAAATTCGGCCATGGCGCGGGCTATCCAGTCGCGGTCTACATCCTTTTGGCGGATGGTGCTGAGTTCCGGGCTGATCATGCTGCGATCCCCAAGACCCGATTCATCCGGTCATCCAAGATTTCGTAGAAGGTTCTGACCCGCTCCGACAACTTGCGAATCATCGCTTCGTCCCGGTAGGCGCGCTTGATGAACAGCGGCATGCCGGGCCAGTAGCACACAAAGTCGATCCACTCGCGCTCCGACACCCACAGGCCGCCCTGGCACTGGGCGACGTGTTCCTTGGGGATGTCGCCGGAAAGGATCACCTCGACCTGGAATTTCGGAAGCTTGGTTTTGATTTCCGTCAGGCCCTTGACGCCCACCAGTGAGTCAGGCGAATAGCCGGCGCCGTGGTTGAGGATGATCGCCACCTGGTTGGTTTCAACTTCTTCGCGCTGCTCGTACAGCTTGCGGGCAACACCTTCCAGTTCGTGGCCGCGCTCGGTGTGACGGTTGCCCGTGAATGGGTCGGCAGCCTCACCGGTGATGCGCTCGCCGATCAGCGTGTTCATGTAGGTGAACGCTCCGGCGCCGAATCCTGACTCGCCCTTGCCGTTAACCAGCAAGCATTCCAGCTCAGAGCAGGTGACGATACCCAGGCGCAGCGCAAGCCACTCAGGCGAGCCCTGCTCAACTTCTGTAATGATTTGCATGACTTACTCCTGCGGCCGGCTGGCGGCTTTGCTGATTCGAGCCGAGACGGCATCGAATTCGGATTTGAATACGTTGGCGGCACAGCCGTACTTGGCTTTGAAGTTGTCTTGGAGTACCTGGCTGCACTTCTGCAGCAGAGCGTCGAGTTGGGCTGCTTGCCCAGCAGTGATGACAGGATCAGGCGCTGGTTCAGGACCGGCACCATTTCCGTCGTCATCTTCGTTGGTGAGAACGACGTTGAAAATCATCATTGTTAGATAGCGCCGGGCGTAGCTGAAGGTAGACCCCGCTGCATGAACGCCGGTCTTGTTCACGCTGCCCTTGATGCCCGCTGAGTCGATAGGAAGATCTACGTGATATGTCTTCGTGTGCCCCGCCTCATGCATGCAGTCGCATACAGTGCGGATATGTCCTACCAGGGGGCTATCGCCAGTTCCAAATGACAGCGAAAAACCGTGAATCGTGTAGACCGGGGAAATCTTGCGATCAATCGACTCAAGCGCCGCATAGGCGCTGCTCGTTTGTGCGTTGAACTTGTCGCGAAATACCGGGCCAATTTCTGCTTGTGCCCGAACCATGGCGGCGTTGAAGGCTGCCGCCGCCGTACGATCCGTGTGGCGCTCGTACATCTCCATCATCTTCTGCATTTTGTCTGCATCGAATGCCGGGTCGGTCGCGGCCCGCTGGATCATTGTCAGCATCGCGGTTGATTCGTTGGTGGCCGCCGGACTGGCGACCTGCCGAGTCTCGGTGCGCTCGGCCAGGGCTGAATTAGTCATGGAAACCTCAGAAATTTATGGTGACGTTCGGCACTTCGCCGCGGGCGATCTTGAGGACGATGGCCTTGGCCAGCTCTTCGCTGATGTTCATGCCGATCAAGGCCTGCTTGGCTTCGCCCAGGATTTTCGACTTGTGCGCTACGTCGGCCTGGCGCTCCTGCTGCTGGCGCAGGATTTCGTCGGCTGCTGCGTTGGCGCGGGCAATCTCGTCTTGGCGTGCCTGTTCAACTGCTGCCGCTTGGCGCTCGGCGGCGGCAACACGTTCTTGCTCGGCGCGCTGCTCGGCGGCGATGCGGTTGGCTTCAGCCTGTGCCGCAGCTGCGCGGGCCTGTTCGGCCTGCAACTCCAGCTGCAGGCGCTGGCGTTCGGCGGCTGACTCGGCGTCCAGCGCTGCCTGCACGGCGGCGCGCTGAGTGGCGGCGGCCTGGTCCAGCAGCTCCTGTTCGCGGCGTGCTGCGGCATCACGTTCGGCCTGGGCCTGTTGCTCGGCCTGGAGGCGGGCTTGCTCAGCGGCAACCCGGGCAATCTCTGCATCGCGCTCGCGCTGGGCCTGAGCTTCAGCTTCGGCGCGCAACCGGACCAGTTCGGCCTGTTCGGTTTCATATTTCTGGCGGGCGGCGAGGGTGGCGCGCAGCTTGTCCAGAACCTGATCCTTGGTGCGGGCGGCTTCAGCCTCGAACTCTTCCCAGTGCTCGCCCATCTTCACCGCCTCTACCGAGGCGATAGACTCAAGCAGCACCGCGGCATTGATGTCCGACAGATCCAGGGAAAAATCCGCAATTGCCTGTACGGCATCGACGTGCCGATCCTTGCGAGCCTGTTCGGCGGCTTCCCAATCAGTCAGCGGCTTGCGAACCTCCTCTTGCCAAGCGCTCAGCAGCTCACGAACGCGCTTGCGCTCGGCGTCGATCTTCTTCGGTACATCCTTCAGCTCTGCAACAAGCTCTTTGCCCAGGCTGTCGAGTTTCGTTTTTGATCCCGCCAGGCTGTAAGCAATCGAGCGATACGCGTCTTGGCCCTTCTTGGTTTTAACATCAGGTGCCGAGGCGTTGAATTTGTCGATTTCTTCACGGACGCTCTGCAGGTATGGGTCCAGGCCGTTGGGAGCGCTGAATACTGCCAGGGCTACTTCTTTAGCTGGCAGGATCGCTAGTTGCTGTTCTGCGGACATGGGGATTCCTTGCCGCGATGCTCGCAGCGATGAAAGGGGGGTAGGGGAAATAAGAGTTGATAAACGTTCTTATTCGTATTTAAGATACGTAATAACGTATCAACTCACCGCAAGGAGCCTCACCGATGAAAGTGCTGTCCTCACTGAAAGAAGCGAAAAACCGTCACCGTGACTGCCAGATCGTGAAGCGCCGGGGCCGGATCTACGTGATCTGTAAATCCAATCCGAAATTTAAAGCGCGGCAGGGCAGCGCGAAAAACAAGAACAAGGGCAAAGGCTGATCAGCTTTGCTGCTCAACTCGGTAGCGCAGAACCTGGAGGACGCGACCGCCGTAACCAGGCTCTGCGTATTGCTCAACTGGCGCGCCGAAGAATCCGCGGCGCTCGGCCAGGCTGTAGGCCTCACGAAGGTTGTGAGCGCTGATATCTTCGAGCTGTTCCTCTATCAATGATTTAACCGGTTCTGTAGTCATGCTGCCTCCTTGCGCGCGACCTTGTTGAGGCGTGCGCAGTAGTGGTCGAATTCCTTGAGAGTGAGGGATTGATCAACGAGGAACTGGGTGATCATCCGCTGAACAATTACGGCCTCTTCTTGCGTGCTCGTGGCATGCGTGAGGCTTTCGAGCGCGTCGTCGATCAGGATGTGGGCGCTCACCATCCAACCCTCCGCTCAAGTTCGTCTTGTTGTTCCTGAAGCAGAACGGCTTTGGATGCGTGCGGCTTGAGCAGGCTTGCAGCAATTTCCTTGCGGGCTGTTTTAGAGCCGAGAAGGTAGATAGCCAGATCAAACATCTGTCCGCCGCTACCGAAGTTTGCCGCAACCGCCAGGAGTTGGCCGAAGGCGTCTATCTTGTCTTCACCATCTATCTGACGCCGATTGGCATGGTCTTGAAGGGCTTTGAAGTATTCGGCCTGAGTCACCGAGCCCTTGTCTGCCTTCTCGTAGCCCCATTCGATCCGATAGCCGAGCATCAGCCGCTCGGCATTCGTGTCGATCCACTCAACCTCGGATGGGCTTTCGCTCACTGGAGGCGGCATGCGGTTATCGAACTCAAATTGAGCTTTTCGTTGTGCGCTCATGGCGACCTCCAGTGTTTGGGGTTAGGCGGTGGCTTTGGCTGCGATAAGTTGCTTGGCCTCTACCTCTTCGTCGAATGACAGAAGGTGAGGCGCTGCTAGGTAAAGGTTGAGTAATCGTTCGTTTTCATCCGTTGACCATGTCTGGTCGGCTAAGCGTTCCTCGTTGCACTTGGCATAAGCCAAAAGAGCCGACTCGATAACGCCACTCATGGTTCTGCGCTGGATACGACCCATTACGTCGAGCATGTACTTAGCGCGAGGGCTGATTCGAACGCCAATTTGGGCGCTCCTGGTTTTTACGCCAACCTTCTTGGCCATGACTCTCTCCATTCGTTGGTTCACCTGTATTCGTCAACACTCCTTCCTCCCGCTGGTTGCCGATGGGTGCGGGGGAGGAGTGCTGACGTAATAGAGGTGGGGAAGTGGGGCAGATGGCCGGAGCTGATCCCGGCATGGCTATTAGCGGCCTTAGTGACACCGGAGTTTCACCGGGGCGAAGGTTTCAGCCGCTTATTCTTGGACTCGCCGTGGCCATCTGGGCGCTTACTCACTCTACCGGCCACGATTCCCGCGATCCCTCAGGTCTTACACTTTCCCGTCAGCCCGGGCATTCATCTGCTTGTTGCGGTGATGCAGGTGGGCGGTTATAGGCCGCGATTTCGTCCGCATCGGGGTGTGATCTAGCCGGTGCTGATCTCCGACTTCTTAGTCTTGTTGCTCTAAAGACTTTTAAACGGCGTCTTTTCAAGAGTTTCCCGAGCAACCGGGGCTGCTGTAGCCGCTATCAACGCATCAGCCTGCGTATTCAGATCACACCCCGATGCGCTCTCATAGAGAGGATCGGGCAGTTAACGTCATGCTGACGTTGGCGCTGGTTGATCAGCCGATGATGATCGGATCTGAAATGAAATCGTTGAGTGCCTGCTTCTGAGCGTCATCACTATCGAGGAACCGAATCAGGTGCGGCACCACCGTGTCGACTTTGCCGTCAGGGAATTCAACGATCGCCATCGTGTAGTTTCCAGGACCGCTTTCAAACTCATCGTAGCCAGAACCCCAGCCGTGAAACTTGCCTTCGCGGTCATCATCAAGCCCTTCGAGCCTCCGTCCGAGCGAGTCATGGATGGCCTTCATCGTCATTACTGGTCGCATCGTCTTGCCCTCGGTTGTTTTCCCGCTGCACCCGTCACCAGGTGCATCAGGAAAAGGTCCGTCAGTCGTCGTCGCTCGCTTCGATCATCTTTTCGATGTCGGCGGCGACTGGCTTCTTCCAGTTTTTGATCTGCCCTGTCTCCAGATCGATGTTCAGGATCAGGTAGTCGCCGTAGTGCTGGCCGGGGAAGAAGTCCGGCACGTAGCCTTCATAGCTGCCGACTTCTTCCCCCTGAGCGTCTTTCAGGCCCGCCGCGAACCCGTCGCGGACCTTGATGTGCAGGTGCAGCTCAGTCACATCGACCTGCACCGTTTTCTGCTGATTGATTTGCATGCTGCTGTCTCCGGGTTGATTTCCCGTCAGGCCCTCTTGCGAAGGCCTGCCAGTGAAATCTGTTGTCTCCACCACGCGCATCGCCCGATTCATATCTCTGGCCGGCGTCACACATTTCATGGACGGTGTTCTTCGCCGGCTGGCTTACGTGGTTTCGCGTACTCACATCTGGTGAGTACGTCCAGTTCCAGAGCTGGCATGGGGATCGAATTTGTTTTTCGCGCTGTTCGCCGTATTGGCGATGCCTCAAGGGCTTCCCGTTTCCGGGGATCGATCCGCGAAGATTTCAGACTGTTAAAGAGCGGTGCGGCTTTCGCTGCCGGCCGGCTGTGTTCGTTGCTGGCTTGAGATGAATTTAAGCAAGCTGAAATTAATGTGTCAAGCATGCTGAATAATAAAATTCAGAATACTGAAATTAATAGGCGACAAAAAGCCCGCTCAATGGCGGGCTCATTTATGCGTCGCAGTATTCACGCCAGCCAATCCTGACGACGCCGTCTTCCAGATGCTCAATCCTTATGCCAGCGGTCTCGCCGATGTCTTGAATGACCTGGTGCCAGGCTTCAGGGCTTTCGTTTTCGCGCCTGGATACCTCAACCAGCTGAATCCTCTGTACTCGAGGGGAGGCAATCAATCTTTGCAGGCGATGGCCGACAAGTTCGTAGGAATTCCGTGGTTTGGATACGGGGCAGGGTGCCTGAATCATGCTTCGCTCCTTGCGAATACTGTATGTGTATACAGTATTGATGCTGACACATATTGGCAAGAGGCTAGCAAGAAGCTTCATGCATAAATGCATATTTCGCTTGGCAATGTGTTTTCGGTAGGCATGAAAAAGCCCACTCAGTGGCGGGCTATGGTTTTAGATTGGGGGAGGGCGTCAATCCGGCTCTTGCGCTTTCAGCCTGGCCAACCCCTGCTTGATGTGCCCGGCATTTTCGCCAATCGCGTGCAGTGCGCCACGGACGTTCTCGTCTACATGCAATCCTTCCCGGTCCTTGACCCATAGAGATAACTCCATGATGGCTGCTTCCAGGGCGAGCTGGTTCTCGTAGATTCGTTCAAGCATATCGGGGAGGGAGTAGGGCGCAGACATCTTCACGGCTCCAAGGGGAAGGTAGCCAGAAGCGTAGCAGGGGGAGTAGAAACAAGAAGCCCGGCGCAGGGCCGGGCTTCTGATTTCGATGAATCGCTGTGCATGCGTACGTTTAGGCTGCAAGCTTGGAGGCGCTTAGGTTCTTTTTCAGCGATGCCTTTAACTCCAGCATCTGCTCGCCAAGCTGGTCCAACTTCGACTTGCTCAGCAGCTTCTTGGCTTTGGGAAACATGTCAGTTTCCTCTTCCTCAATGTGATGCTCGAGCAATTCCTTCACCACTTTCACACGCCCAGCAAATTCCGGAGTGGTGGGGTCGGTCGCTTTCAGGTCGGGAAGCACGAGTGAGTCGACAGTCCGGTGTTCTTCCTTGGCCTCGAAATACATCTCGGCCTCATCCTTTCCGCCGGCGGCTTTGAAAGCAGGGTAGAGGATCTGCTCCTCCAGCTGAGTGTGGATGGTGATTTCCATCTCCAGCTTATCGAGAAGATCAGTACGCTTCTTCACTGCGCGGTCCGTCGACTCGCTCAGTTGGGTCAAAATGGCTTTTACTTTTTCATGGTCGGTTTTGAGAAGGTCGATGGCGTTCATTTGCTACCTCGCTATCACGGATTATTTTTGCCGATCTGCGTCGGCGACTTCCGCTTAGCTATCGCATTTGCCATGCCAGCTTTCAAAAAACACGAAATCACTTAGATCTCAGAGTCTTAGAGTTTTTGATGGCGATGTGCAGCTATGCATAACGCCCGAATGCGATTTTTGAATATTGCAGATAGCGAGAAACGCTAGCTCTGTGGCGGGATATGGATTCAGATCGGGGAGGGAGAAAGTGGGTGGCCTGCCGATACGACTGGGGTAAGTAACGCTGTCACCGCAAGGCTATGCGTTGAAAAACCTGCCTGGATATAACCATCTCCTCAAGAATTTCCCTGACAAGCCTATTGATGCCAGCTTCGCCATGATATTGGCGGCGATCTATATTCACAGCCGTGAACTGGTCACCCTCCGACCCCGTCACGTCAATGGACATTGTGTTATCCGCACTGATCGAGCAGAAGACTGTGCAGTTCGGCAGGCGGGTAGCGAGAACAGTCTCGATCTCGGCTCGACTAAGCGTGTCCATACGTCCTCTGAGCTCATGTGATGAGGATTGAGCCTAGACCCTTTGGAGAAGTTGTAAAGATGTCAAATTGACCATCTTGCAGCAGGCTGAGGGGAGGGCTGAAACAAGAAGCCCGGCGCTGGGCCGGGCTTAATCACTTAACGGGAGCTGGTGGTTCCGCAGCCTTTGGTGTCTCAAGCGACTTTTGCTGGGCTTGAATTTGCTCAAGAAGCTGTCTGGTTTCGGTCGCTTGCTGTTTTGCCTCTTGCACCAGTGCTGAGGTTTCTCTTCCAGAATCAAATGCCGTGAAAGAAAGTCCCACGACAGCGACGATGGTGCCAACCATGACGGCGGTTGCAGACCAGATATTCGCCTTCATACTCTTGATA
>NZ_JBOICG010000702.1:0-5359 GCF_050739995.1 Pseudomonas sp.
CTGTTCTTGACCTGCGCGTAGGACTCGCCGGTGAGGAAGTAGATCTTGTCCTGACCTTCTTTGGCGCGAGCCAGGTAGTCGGCCAGGGACACGCTCTGCTCGCCGCTGTCGTCGCTGGTGGACGCAAAGCGCAGCAGGCCGGCGATCTTTTCCTTGTTGGCGAAATCTTCTGCCGGGCCTTCTTTCATGACCTGGCCGAAGTTTTTCCAGAAGCCCTTGTATTGCTCAGGCTCGTTCTTCGCCAGTTTTTCCAGCATGTCGAGCACGCGCTTGGTCAGCGCCGACTTCATCGAGTCGATAATCGGGTCTTTCTGCAGGATTTCCCGCGACACGTTCAGCGACAGGTCGTTGGAGTCGACCACGCCTTTGATAAAGCGCAGGTACAACGGCAGGAAGGATTCCGCCTGGTCCATCACGAACACGCGCTGCACGTACAGCTTCAGGCCTTTCGGCGCTTCACGCTGGTACAGATCGAACGGAGCACGGGCCGGCACGTAAAGCAGCGAGCTGTATTCCAGCTTGCCTTCGACCTTGTTGTGGCTCCAGCTCAGCGGGTTCTCGTAGTCGTGGGCGATGTGCTTGTAGAACTCCTGGTATTCCTCGTCCTTCACTTCAGTGCGAGGACGAGTCCACAGGGCGCTGGCACGGTTGACCACTTCCCATTCCTGGGCAGGCTTATCTTCGCCTTCGACAGCGGCCTGTTCTTTCGGCAATTCGATCGGCAGCGCAATGTGGTCAGAGTACTTCTTGATGATGTTGCGCAGGCGATAGCCGTCGGCAAACTCGTCTTCACCCGACTTCAGGTGCAATACGATACGGGTGCCACGGTCAGCCTTGTCGATAGTGGCGATTTCAAACTCGCCCTCACCTTTGGAGGACCAGTGCACACCTTCGCTGGCATCAAGACCGGCGCGACGGCTGAATACTTCAACCTTGTCGGCGACGATGAAGGCGGAGTAGAAGCCCACGCCGAATTGGCCGATCAGGTGCGAATCCTTCTTCTGGTCGCCCGACAGGTTCTTCATGAAGTCGGCGGTACCGGATTTGGCGATGGTACCCAGGTGGGTGATCGCATCTTCACGGCTCATACCAATGCCGTTGTCTTCAAGAGTGACGGTCTTGGCGTCCTTGTCGAAGCTCACACGGATTTTCAGTTCGGCGCCACCTTCCAGCAATTCAGGCTTGGACAGGGCTTCGAAACGTAATTTGTCGACAGCGTCAGAGGCGTTCGAGATCAATTCGCGAAGGAAAATTTCCTTGTTGGAATACAGCGAATGGATCATGAGGTGCAGCAGCTGCTTCACCTCGGTCTGGAAGCCCAGGGTTTCCTTTTGAGTTTCCACACTCATGGTCATCAAACTCCAATTGGATGGCAGTGGCCGCGCCCTAGAGGGTTGGCGGCGGGTTGTCATCAAAGTTGGGGGCTAAGGCCAGGATTTCAAGAGCGCTCCACGTCCTCAATCTTGAAATGTGCCCGGGCGGTGGCAATCGGTTCGGCCGACGTGCTTTGCCAGGCCGTGATCGCTACATTCGCCACTCGCCGGCCCTGGCGCCACACCTGGCATTTGGCGTAAGTGTCGCGATACTGGCCTGCACGCAGGTAATCCAGGGAAAAGTCGATGATTTTCGGCACCCCCGGCGCACCAGTGAATACCAGCAAATGCAACGCTGCCGACAGCTCCATGAACCCGGCAATCACCCCGCCGTGAAGCGCTGGCAATATAGGGTTACCAATGTTGTCCTTGTTGGCCGGCAGACGAAACAGCAACTCGTCCCCCTGCCGTGTGCACTCAATGCCGATCAACTTGGCGTAGGGAATCAGATCGAGCAATGCCTCGTAATCGCCGCGGGCGTGGGCCTGTTCGAGACGCGTCTTGAATCGGTGCGTCATGCCTGCTCTCCCTTGATCGTACTGCCCAACCCTTGGGTGCCCTTGAGGCGCTTGCCCATGCGCATGAAGGTGCCGACCACATGGGCGATCGGCTGTTGCGGGTCATCCTGATACGCGAAGCCACGGGTGAAAATCACGTCAGTGGTCACCCGGTAGCATTGGGCGAAGCCATACACCGGTTTATGCGGTTCGGCGGGATGCATGTAGTCGACGCGCAGGTCCAGGGTCGGGCACACCTCGAACTCGGGTAATACACACAGCGTGGCCATACCACAGGCGGTGTCCATCAAAGATGTGAGCGCACCACCGTGGATTACGCCGGTACGGGGATCGCCGACAATATGTGAGCCGTAGGGCAGCACCAGCGTCATGCCGTCCTCACTGGCCGCATGCACGCTCACGCCGAGCACTTGGCAATGGCGCAGCGCCGAAACAAAGCGGGTTGCGCGTGCTAACAACGGGTTTTCGGTCATTAGTTTTAGACTCTTATGAGTGTTAATACGCCGGATAGGGATTTGCGGTGAAAGTTCCTTGGCGAAAAGCTTTATATATCTGTGGGATAAAAGGAACTAATGCTGGCCCCTTGGGTTCGAAAGGCCAGTAGATATCTTCAATAAGGAGAAACACCCCATGCGCAAGACTTTAGCTATTTCCATGATGCTGGCCGCTGCCCTCGGCCTCGCTGCCTGCGATAAGAAATCCGAAGACAAAGCCCAAGACGCTGCAGCACATTCCGAGCAAGCTCAGAAAGACATGGCGGCAGCACAGGATAAAGTGAACGACGCAGCGAAAGAAAACGCTGATGCTGCCAAAGCTCAGGCTGAATCGAACGCCGCCGCCGCAAAAGAAGCTGCACCTGCCGCACCTGCAGAACCTGCCAAGCAATAATCGCCTGGTTAGAATGAGCAGTGCTGCAAAAGAAAGCCCGCTTTTATAGCGGGCTTTACTTTGTCTGCTGTTTTTCTAGCGATAGGAAGTTAGATCCCCCGCTATGGACTAAGACACGACCTCTTTAGAAGACACTTCAGGCATTGCCGTATCGGTCGGGGTATAGACCATCACCTGCAAGACGTCGGAGTGAAACTCCCGACGATACAACACCAGCACTACCCCGCTGCTCATCAACATGAACAACCAAGGGCTGACAAACCAGGCAAGCATGGTCATGCCAAAGTAATAAGAACGCAGGCCAAAGTTGAACTGGTTGGCGGCCATGGAAATCACCCGTGCGGCCCGTAGGGCAAACGCCTTGCGTTCTTGTTCCGACACATGCCGTTCACCGATCATCGGTGCCGAGCCGACCAATACCGCCGCGAAGTTGTATTGACGCATGCACCAACTGAAGGTGAAGAATGCGTAGACGAACACCAGCGCCAGGCACAGCAGCTTGATTTCCGACATACCCTGGGACGCCTGTTGTACCAGGGGAATATCCGCCAACAGCGACACCGCACGCTCGGAAGCACCCAGCACGGTGAGAATGCCGGCGAGAATGATCAGGGTACTAGAGGCAAAGAACGAAGCATTGCGCTCCAGGTTGCCGATCACGCTGGCGTCGGCAATCCGGTTATCTCGCAGCAGCATGCGGCGCATCCAGTCTTCGCGGTACAGATGCAACACGCTGGCCAGGCACGCAGTGTCACGGGCTTTCCAGGTGGCGTATCGGGTGTAGCCCCCCCCAGCACAGGATGAACCAGAGAGCGGCAAGCAGGTGGATCTGATTGGCTTCGATGAACGACATGCGGGTCCTATTGCGAGAGAGTATGGCGGGAGAACGCGGTCAAAATGTGGGAGGGGGCTTGCCCGCGAAGGCCAGGTGTCAGTCGATACATTCATCACTGACACACCGCAATCGGGGGCAAGCCCCCTCCCACATTTTGAAAGCTTTTCAACTTTAGAGGGTTGCAGTCTCACACGCATAAAAAATGCCCCGTATCGATTGATACGAGGCATTTCGGCACAGCGTAGAAACACTATTACGCGATGGCTTCGCTGCGCTTGCCAAGCATACGGTCAACCACCACCGCCACGACCAAGATCATCACCGACGGCACCAGCCACGCCAGACCTTGCTCGCTCAGCGGCAGGTGCGCCAATTGTGCAGGCATCCAATCCGCCAGGCCCGCGCCCTTGAGTGCATCGATGCAGCCAAAGATGAACGACACCAGCATCACCGGGCCGACGATTCGCCCCTGCTCCTGCCAGAAACCTTTGCAGAAGCTCAGCGCCACCAGCACGATGCACGGCGGGTAGATCGCGGTGAGCACAGGGATCGAGAACGCAATCAACTTGGTCAAGCCCAGGTTAGACACGAACAGCGAGAACAGCGCCAGGATCACGACCAGTGTCTTGTAGGACAGCGGCAGGATCTTGCTGAAGTACTCGGCGCAGGCGCAGGTCAGGCCCACTGCGGTAACGAGGCACGCCAGGGAGATCAGCACGGCCAGGAAACCACTGCCCAGGGAGCCAAAGGTGTATTGCACGTAAGCATGCAGCACTGCCGCACCGTTAGTCGCACCCGCCGCCACGGCATGGCTGCCCGAACCCAGGCGGAACAGGCTGATGTACACCAACGCCAGGCCCACGCCGGCAATCAGCCCGGCAATGATCGCGTAGCGGGTGATCAGTTGTGGCGACTCCACGCCACGGGAGCGGATCGCGTTGACGATGACAATGCCGAACACCAGCGCACCCAAGGTATCCATGGTCAGGTAACCGTTGATGAAGCCCTGGGAGAATGGGGCGGCCACATACTCTGGAGTAGCGACGCCCACATCACCGGCCGGCAAGGCGAACGCGGCGATGCCGAGGATGGCCAGGGCAATGATCTTCAGCGGCGCCAGGAAACGACCCACGGTATCCAGCAGTCGACCTGGATACAGGGAAACGAAGAACACCACCAGGAAATACACCGAGCTGTAGAGGAACAACGCCAGCGGGCTTTCGCCAGTCAATGGCGCCAAGCCCACTTCGAACGAAACGGTCGCAGTACGCGGGGTGGCGAACAGCGGCCCTACCGCCAGATACGCCGCCGCTGCCAGCAGGCCACCGGCGATCTTGCCGATCGGGCTGCTCAATGCGTCCATACCGCCGCCGACCTTGGCCAGGGCGATCACGGTGACCACCGGCAGACCGACTGCCGTGACCAGGAAGCCCAACGCCGCCATCCAGACGCTAGACCCGGACTGCAAACCGACAATAGGCGGGAAGATGATGTTACCGGCGCCCACGAACAGGGCAAACGTCATAAAGCCCAGCGCCAGGATGTCCTGGCTTTTCAACACTTTCATTTGAGGAAATACCACACTACTGAATCGGAATTTAGAGAGGGCTTCCCTATGGATGAGGGAAATGCTGCCGGCCCTTATGGGAGCCGACCGGTCTAGCGCGCTGCTTCCTTTTGGGATGCGGGCGCATAAAGAGGCGGCTAGAGTACAGAATTAGGCTGACAAGCGCACTGTTGCAGGG
>NZ_JBOICG010000703.1:0-29203 GCF_050739995.1 Pseudomonas sp.
GGCTTACCTGTTGCGTATCCAGGGCGTCGAAGACGTCACGCCCCTGAGCTTTGCGGTGAGCGTAGGTTTTGACTGGCCGAAAGCCGGCAATCGCCGCGAGTACCTGCGGGCCAGGCTGGAGCAGGGAAGGGCGGTGTTGTATCCGAACCAGAGTTCAGGCGTACTGCTGGGCGCCTCGTGGGCGGATGGACTGGTGGAAATCCCCGAGGGCTGCACCCTGCAATCTGGTGAGATGGCGCGGTTCATTCCCTTCAGCGATTTGTTCTGAGACCTCAAGCGTCCCAGCGCTTGGCCGCCTGCCGATCACTTTCCCTGCCGTCTACCCAGCGCTCACCGGCCGGCGTCTGTTCGCGCTTCCAGAAGGGCGCGCGGGTCTTCAGGTAGTCCATCAGGAACGCGCAGGCATCGAAGGCGGCCTGGCGGTGTTCGCTGGCGACGCCGACAAACACGATGGGCTCACCCACCTTCAACACCCCCACGCGGTGGGTGAGGGTCACCCGCTGCAAGGGCCAGCGTGCCTGGGCCTGGTTGACGATCCGTTGCAAGGAGCGCTCGGTCATTCCCGGGTAATGCTCCAGGAATAGCTCGCTGACCTGATCCCCTTGGTTGATATCGCGCACATACCCCACGAACGTGGCCACGCCTGGGTCTTCGGCGTGGACGCTGCGGGTCAGTTCGCCGACGTCAAATAGCTCGGCCTGGACCTGAATCGACATGGCTCAACCTCCGGTCACAGGAGGGAAGAACGCGATTTCATCGAAGTCTTCTATCACAGCGCCGGGTGTACACAGCTCGTGGTTCAGCGCGCACATGAGGCTATTTTCTCCAAGCACTTGCTGCCAGATCGGCCCTCTGGCGCACAGATGCAGTCTCACGTCTTCAATCGTGCGCAACGAGCCGTCCAGCGCAATTTTTTCGCCGCCGACACCCAGTTGGTCCCGATAGCGCGCAAAGTAGCTGACCAGAATCATTGGGCGTCTCCGGCGACAAAGGTGCCCGACTTCCCACCCTGCTTTTTGAGCAACTGGATCTGGTCGATGACCATCCCGCGGTCCACGGCCTTGCACATGTCATAAATCGTCAAGGCCGCCACGCTGGCGGCGGTCAGGGCCTCCAGTTCGACGCCGGTCTGGCCGTTGAGCCGACAGGTGCTGACGATCCGGACGCGGTCGGGCTCCACAGCGCTCAATTCGAGGTGAATCGAGCTGAGCATCAGCGGGTGGCAGAGGGGGATCAGTTCGTGGGTTTTCTTTGCCGCCATGATTCCGGCAATACGGGCGACCGCAAACACGTCGCCCTTGGGATGCCCATTGTGTTGGATCAGCTTCAGTGTGGACGGCTGCATGCGCACCCATGCCTGGGCTTGTGCTTCGCGGGTGGTTGCGGCCTTGTCCGTGACGTCGACCATGTTGGCCCGGCCGGCGGCGTCCAGATGCGTGAGAGAGTTGGGGTGTTCGTTCATGGGTAACCTCGGATCAATTCAAGAGAAAACCGGCACGACTAGCCGCCGGTCATGTTCATGAAGCGGACAACCTGCACGTCATCGTTGAGTTCGAAGTTGTGCCGATACGGTTTGATTTTCATCGCTTCGATAATGGCGCTCTCCAGGCGTTTAGGTTCACCCGGATAGCGGCGCAGGACGTCCTTGAGGTCGACCGAATGCTCGTTGCCCAGGCACAGCAGCAGCCGGCCTTCAACGGTCAGGCGGACGCGGTTGCAGGTTGCGCAGAAGTTGTGACTGTGGGGGGAAATGAAGCCCAGGCGGATATGCGGGGCCTCGGCCAGGCGCCAGTAACGTGAGGGGCCTTGGGTCGACTCTGCGGAGTCGATCAGCGTGTAGCGTTCGGCGATACGCTCGCGCACCTGTGCGCTGGAATAGAACGCTTCGGCACGGCTGTGCTCGCTGATGACGCCCAGGGGCATTTCTTCGATAAAGGAAATATCCAGCCCGCGGTCGATGGCGAACGCCACGAGGTCGTTGATTTCTTGATCGTTGCGCCCTTTCATCACCACGCAATTGAGTTTGGTGCGTTGAAAACCGGCGGCGTTCGCAGCGTCGATACCGGCGATGACGTTTGCCAGGTCGCCGGTGCGCGTCAGTTCACGAAAGCGCTGTGGGTCAAGGCTGTCGAGGCTGATGTTCAGGCGCTTGAGCCCTGCCTCGAACAGCGGCACGGCCAGCTTGCCCAGTTGCGAGCCGTTGGTGGTCATGCACAACTCGCGCAGGCCGGGGAGTGCGGCGATGCGCTTGCACAGTTCAACCACGCCTGGGCGAATCAATGGCTCACCGCCGGTCAGGCGGATTTTTCGAGTGCCCAGCCCCACAAAACTTTCAGCCAGTTGATAAAGCTCCTCCAGCGTCAGGATGCGCTGGCGGGGCAGGAACTCCATGTCTTCGGCCATGCAATAGACGCAACGGAAATCGCAGCGGTCGGTCACCGACATTCTGAGGTAGTCGACCCGGCGAGAAAAACTATCCAGCAAAATCTGGTCGGTCATTAAAACCTCCGGCAGCGACTCAGTGAGTGTCTTCATGGCGCTGGTTTTTAGGCAGGCAATAGAAGTAATTGCCTTGTTTAAGTGGAGGCTAAAGTTGTTTTTTATCGCCGTCTAATCACTATTAATTAACGGATGATCGACGAGATCTATGACGGTTTAATTAGGTCGTTTAGTTGTATTTTTGTTTTTTATATTGTTGAAATTTAAGAATAATTTTCTTGATAGATCATTTCGATGGCTTGGTCATTATTTGTGATTAGACAGGCTGTTTGCGCCCGGAATAGTCTGAAAGCGTAACCCGATAGTAAGCCCGTGAAACGGGTCGGCGCGACGCCTATTCAGTGAACTTTAAATAGGTTCGCGTTTTACGACGCCTGAAAAACAATCATCAATAACGGCTTTAAGTTAGGCCGCCGCCTACGTGTGAAGTCTGGAGAAGAACCATGAGCGAAGTTGAGCGTTATAAACCGTACAAGGGGGCGGCCGCTGGTTGGGGCGCGCTGATTGCGGTGACGAAAAACTGGCTGGGCAGTGAAAACGCGTTCAAGAACATCCGCGCGATGCTCAAGACCAACCAGAATGGCGGCTTCGACTGCCCGGGTTGTGCGTGGGGCGAGTCGCCGGAAAACGGCATGGTCAAGTTCTGCGAAAACGGCGCCAAGGCGGTTAACTGGGAAGCCACCGGGCGCCTGGTCAACCCGGCATTCTTCAATAAATACACCGTGTCGCAGCTGGCGGCGCAAAGTGATTATTGGCTTGAATATCAGGGACGCCTGACTCACCCGATGCGTTACGACGACTCGCTGGATCGTTATGTCGAAACCAGCTGGGACGACGCCTTTGCCCTGATCGCCAAACACCTGAACGAGCTGGAGTCGCCGGATCAGGCGGAGTTCTATACCTCGGGCCGGGCCAGTAACGAAGCGGCTTATCTGTATCAGTTGTTCGTTCGCGCCTATGGCACCAACAACTTTCCCGACTGCTCGAACATGTGCCACGAAGCGAGCGGCCTGGGCATGGACGACAGCGTCGGCGTGGGTAAAGGCACGGTGACGTTTGATGACCTGGAAGAAGCCGATGCGATTTTCGTGATCGGGCAGAACCCAGGCACCAACCACCCACGCATGCTCGAACCGCTGCGCGAGGCGGTGAAGCGCGGCGCCCAGGTGATCTGTTTCAACCCGCTCAAGGAGCGTGGACTGGAACGTTTCCAGCATCCGCAGCACCCACTGGAGATGCTCACCAACGGTTCCGAACCGACCTCGTCGGCGTACTTTCGCCCGGCACTGGGCGGTGACATGGCGGCCTTTCGTGGTATCGCCAAGTTCTTGCTGAAGTGGGAGCGTGAAGCCCTGGAAAACAATGGCGAGGCCGTATTCGACCGTGCATTCATTGCCGAACACACCTCGGGCCTCGAGCGCTACCTGGCGGAAGTCGACGCCACCTCGTGGGAACACATTGTCGAGCAATCCGGCCTGAGCCTTGAAGACATCGAACTCGCCGCGCGCATGTATCGCCGTGCCAAGCGGGTGATCATGTGCTGGGCCATGGGGGTGACCCAGCACACGCATTCGGTGGTGACCGTGCAGGAAATCATCAACGTACAGCTGTTGCGCGGCAATATCGGCCGGCCAGGCGCGGGGCTATCGCCGGTGCGCGGGCACAGTAACGTGCAAGGCGACCGCACCATGGGCATCAACGAACTGGCCCCACCGGAGCTGATCAATGCGCTGGAAGCACGCTTTGATTTCAAGGTGCCGCGCCGCCACGGCCACAACACGGTAATGGCGATTGCCGCCATGGAGGAAGGGCGCTCCAAAGTCTTCATCGGCCTGGGCGGCAACTTCGCACAGGCGACGCCAGACAGCCCGCGCACCCATGCGGCCTTGCGCAACTGCGACCTGACCGTGCATATCGCCACCAAGCTCAACCGCAGCCATTTGGTGACGGGCCGCGAAGCCTTGATCCTGCCGTGCCTGGGTCGTACCGATATCGATATGCAGGAAGAAGGCCCGCAAGGCGTGACGGTGGAAGACACCTTCAGCATGGTGCACATCTCCCACGGGCAACTGAAACCCAAGTCGCCCTTGATGCGCTCGGAACCGGCAATCATCGCCGGGATCGCCAACGCGACCCTGGGCAAACATCCGATTGACTGGTTGTGGGCGGTGGCCGACTACAGTCGTATCCGCGACTTGATTGCCGACACCATTCCCGGCTTCAAGGACTTCAACCAGAAGCTTCTGCACCCGGGCGGCTTCCACCTGGGTAACAACGCCGCGCATCGCATCTGGAAAACCGACAGCGGCAAGGCCCAGTTCGCCCCGAGCGTATTGCCCGCGCACCTGGTCAGTGAAGGCGTGCGCAACCTCGACGTCAAACCGGACCTGATCCTGCAGACCATGCGTTCCCACGACCAATACAACACGACGTTGTACGGGCTCGATGACCGCTATCGCGGGGTTTATGGCATGCGCGACGTGGTGTTCGTCAATGAACAGGACATTCGCCAGCTGGGCTACGAGCCAGGGCAGAAGGTGGACATGGTTTCGCTGTGGGGTGATGGGCGCGAGCGTCGGGTCAGCGGTTTTACCTTGATTGCCTACGACATCCCGCGTGGCCAGGCCGCCGCCTATTACCCGGAGACCAACCCGCTGGTGCCGCTGGAAAGCTATGGCGACCGCACCTATACCCCGACGTCGAAGTTCATCGCCATTCGGCTTGAGCCTGCGCCGGCCAGCAACCTGATTCAGTCCCTCGGCGCTTGAGCTGGACCGGGGCGGCTCAAGCGCCGCCTCGGGTTCTGCTGATCGCTGGGCATCTGTTCGCTGCGGGCCGCAAGGCTCAATGAGGGTATCGTCATGTTAAATCCTGGAGCGCTCGACCTGGCGCGCATTCAATTTGCGTTCACGGTCTCGTTTCACATCATCTTTCCCGCCATCACCATCGGCCTGGCCAGCTTTCTGGCCGTGCTGGAAGGTCTATGGCTGAAAACCAACAACTCGGTCTACAAGGACCTGTACCACTTCTGGTCGAAAATCTTCGCGGTCAACTTCGGCATGGGCGTGGTCTCGGGCCTGGTCATGGCGTACGAGTTCGGCACCAACTGGAGCCGGTTCTCGGATTTCGCCGGGAGTATCACCGGGCCTTTGCTTACCTATGAAGTGCTGACGGCATTCTTCCTCGAGGCGGGTTTCCTGGGCGTCATGCTGTTTGGCTGGAACCGGGTAGGGCGTGGGTTGCACTTCTTTTCCACGGTCATGGTTGCCATCGGCACGCTGATCTCCACGTTCTGGATTCTGGCTTCCAATAGCTGGATGCAGACACCGCAAGGCTTTTCCATCGTGGATGGCCGAGTGATGCCGCTGGATTGGTTAGCCATCGTCTTCAACCCGTCGTTTCCGTTCCGTCTGATGCACATGGCAATCGCTGCCTTTGTTGCCACGGCGTTCTTTGTCGGGTCTTCGGCGGCCTGGCATTTGCTGCGCAAGAACGACACGCCGGCGGTGCGAAAAATGCTGTCGATGGCAATGTGGATGGCGCTGATCGTGGCGCCGATCCAGGCAGTGGTCGGTGACGCCCATGGCCTGAACACCCTGGAGCATCAACCGGCGAAAATTGCCGCGATTGAGGGGCATTGGGAAAACGTCGGTAACGAGGCGACGCCGCTGGTGCTGTTCGGCATTCCAGACATGGACGCCGAAAAGACCCGTTATGCGATTGAAGTCCCTTACCTGGGCAGCCTCATCCTGACCCACAGCCTGGATAAACAGATCCCGGCGCTCAAGAGCTTCCCTAAAGAGGATCGGCCGAACTCAACGATCATCTTCTTTAGCTTCCGGATCATGGCCGGGCTCGGGATGTTGATGATCTTCACCGGGTTGCTGGGGCTTGCCTTGCGTCGAAATGGCGCGCTGTATCGCAACCGCCTATTCCTGCGCCTAGTGTTGTTCATGGGGCCAACGGGCCTGATCGCGATGCTGGCCGGGTGGATCACCACCGAAGTCGGTCGCCAGCCGTGGGTGGTCTACGGGCTGATGCGCACCGCCGACGCGGCGTCCAATCATTCCGTCACGCAGCTGAGCATCTCCCTGGCGCTATTCGTAGTGATCTACTTCTCGGTGTTTGCCGTGGGTATCGGCTACATGATGAAGCTGGTGCGCAAGGGCCCGCAGCCCCATCACGACCACCCGCCTCAGGGCGGCCCCGGCCAGGAACGCACACCACGCCGTCCCCTGTCCGCTGTCACCGAGACGCTGGCGTCCGGCGACCACACCAACTGATCAAGGGGATTGCACATGGGCATTCAAGGCATAGACCTGTCGTTGATATGGGGCGTGATCATTGCCTTCGGGGTGATGATGTACGTGATCATGGATGGCTTCGACCTGGGGTTGGGCATCCTGTTTCCGTTGATCCCGGACGAGCAGGAGCGCGACGTGATGATGAACACCGTGGCGCCGGTGTGGGACGGCAACGAGACCTGGCTGATCCTCGGCGGGGCAGCGTTGTACGGTGCGTTTCCACTGGCCTATTCGGTGATCCTGGAGGCGCTGTACCTGCCGCTGATCTTCATGCTGGCGGGGCTGATCTTTCGCGGCGTGGCGTTTGAATTCCGCTTCAAGGCCAGCCCGCAGAAGCGGCACATCTGGGACATGGCGTTCATCGGCGGCTCGTTCCTGGCGACCTTTTGCCAGGGCGTGGTGATCGGCACCTACATTGCCGGCATCCCGGTACTGAATCGCCAGTTTGCCGGTGGCACGCTGGACTGGCTGTCACCGTTCCCATTGTTCTGCGGCGTCGGGTTGGTGGTGGCGTACGCGTTGCTGGGCAGCACCTGGTTGCTGGTCAAGACCGAAGGCATGCTCGAATCGCGGATGCGTCTGTTCAGCCGCTATTTGGCGTTCGTCCTGATGGCAGTGGTGGCCGTGCTCTGCGTGTGGACACCGTGGCTGCATCCGGAAATCGCCACGCGCTGGTTCTCTCATGCGCACATCGTGGTCTTCGGAGGGCTGATGCTGCTGGGCGTACTCGCGCTGGTCGGGCTGCTGAAGACGTTGCGTCAACATCACTCCCACTGGCCGTTCGTATTCACCCTGGTGCTGGTCTTCCTCGGCTACATCGGCCTGGCCTTCAGCATCTGGCCGAACATCGTGCCGCCGTCCATCAGCCTGTGGGACGCCGCATCTCCACCGTCCAGCCAACTGTTCATCCTGATCGGCACCCTGTTCATCCTGCCGATCATCCTGATGTACACCTGCTGGAGCTACTACGTGTTCCGCGGAAAAGTGAGGATTGGCGATGGCTACCACTGAGACAGAAAAACCGAGGCCACACCAGCCAGGCCCCTGGTACCAGCGAGTGTTTTGGCTGATCGCAATTTGGTTCGCCAGCGTGATCGCACTCGGCATTGTGGCCAGCGGCTTGCGCTGGGTGATGCACATGGCCGGCATGGCCAGCCATTGAGGGCGTAACCCCATGAACGTCCGGCGCCGAAGACGGCGCCGGATCTAGGAGGCACATATGTCGGCACGCATTGATAAGACCCATCCTGTTGAATACAAGACGAAGAAAGGTGTCGTGGTACAGATCGGTTTCAGCTGGAGCCCACCGCTCGACGTTCCGGTGGGTGCAACGTTGACGTTGACAGGTGCAACGCCCCTTACGGTGTATGTGGAGGGGGATCATTGGGAGAGTTATGAGCAGGCGTTTCAAGAGACGCAGGAAGCGGCGGAGCATTGGGTGAATTTTTTGTTTTGATGAGGTGATTCTGTGAGGTTGGTGGAGGGGGGGGGCTGAATGGCAGGTGCAAAAAAAGACGTTCTTGGACGTCTTTGTTTGGTGAGATGGTGGGCCGGGGTAATCTGATCTTGAGCGTTAACTCATTGATTTTTAATAATTTTAAGATTTTCTATTTTTGCTTGGAATACTTTTTGGAATACTAAGTTTATTTGAAATGCTTTGAGGCGCGATCCCCCAGGTTGATGAGGTTTCGGCTGGCCCGAGGGATTTGAACAAGGTTGATTTCCCTTTAACATCCGTATCGCGTCTATATCCCATCATGCTCTTGCCATTTAGATTTTAGGTTAGCCCTGCATGCTGCCTGCGTTGGTATTGAGTTTTTGGCCATGCTTTGCTGGGTGTTATGGGAGGAAGTATTTCTGCCCCCCCCCACACACACACTTTGACGTCGTTAGGCAACGCCGAGCACTGCGATGGATAGATTGGTTGGCCGCCCTTACGAATGTCCCAAAGGTCGCCAGGCATCGCCACGGACTTTTTGGACTGCTGGATGTATCCACAGTTCACCACTTTGGTGTAAGGTGGTGCGAGAATTCTGCGAGTGTGCATTTTATGTCAATACAGCGAAGACGGCAGGATGCAGGCGCTCATGAGCGTAGTGTTCGCGCATCCATAAGCTTTCCTGAAGAGCAGTACTCCGTGCTGGAGAAGATCGCGGCAGAACACCGGGTCTCGCTTGCATGGGTGGTACGGGACGCGGTCGAAGGGTACTTGAAGGCACGCTGGCCGCTTTTGGCGCAGGGTGGGAGCTCGGAAGAAAAGAAATCTGATGCGGGTCAACGTGAATAATATTTTTGAGAAAGATGGGGAAGAAATCCGGGTCCTATCTTTATTTTCCGGATGCGGGGGAATGGACTTCGGTATCGAGGCCGCCGGAGGCCACATCGTTTTTGCAAACGACATACTTAAGGATGCGTGTAAAACGCTGGAAAAGTATTTTCCTGATACTGATGTGAGGAATGGCGATATATCGCAGATCCTCGCATTTCCGAGTGCCGATGTCGTCGTCGGCGGGTATCCATGCCAGTCTTTTTCTATGGCTGGCAACAGAGACCCAAAGAAAGACGAGCGCACGAACCTCTATAAGCAATTCTTGCGAGTAATCAGCCTCGTCCGTCCTAAGTATTTCGTGGCGGAGAATGTTTCTGGGTTGAAGCAATTGGGGGCCGGTAGCTTTCTGGAGGAACAGGAGACCGCCTACAGGCAGGAGGGCTATGTTGTGAGTCATCACCTCATTAATGCCAAGGCATATGGAGTTCCTCAATCGCGCAAGCGTCTAATTATTGTCGGCGTAAGGAAGGACCTAAATCAAGTTTTTGAATTTCCGCCTGAAACACATGGGAAGGCAACAAAGAAAAACCCTGATTTGAAGCCTTATACTTCTCATGGCGATGCAATTTTGGATTTGCCTCTATGGCCTGAAGGAGAGTTTTATGAGCGTCCGCATGATCCGGAAGGCCATTTTTCTTGGTACTTCATGTCCCGGAATCGTAAAGCTAAGTGGAGTGAGCCAGCGTATACAGTGGTTGCTAATTCGCGGCATGTAACGCTGCATCCAGCAAGTCCAGTAATGAAACTGACATGGTCGAATCTGGCTGATGGGTGGAAGCAAAGGTGGGACTTTTCGGACGAGTATGAGCACCTATCCGCAGACCCTACTCGACCTATCCTGGAACTACCGAGACGACTCTCCTGGAGAGAGTGCTCCCGCATTCAAACATTTGCGCGTGATTTCGAGCCAGTAGGCGATACCGACTCGAAGTTTACTCAGATTGGTAATGCCGTACCGCCAATGCTTGCTGAGGCAATTTTCAAACATCTCTTTACCGGAGCTGGATTGAAGAGCACGGCATAGAAAATCTGAACAAGGTAGAGGCGCTGACGGCGTTTGGATCCTCTAGTCTTCTGCAGCGATAAAAATTACGTCAATTCCAATAAGGTTATAGCAGTGCCAAAAATTGCATCACAACTCGTCAGTAAAGTTGCGTCAGCTTCTGAGGCCGCAAGGAACGAGGCGCAGTTGCGTCATGAGTTGGAAGGTGCTCTTAAGGTAGCTTGCGAAGCACGAAATATTCCATGGACGCCATTCCAGCTGGAAAGAGCGCTTAAAGAAGCCGGTAAACCTACTAAGTTTGCCGATGTAGCTCATGGAGCAGTGGTAATCGAATATGAGCCTCCGAGGTCATTCACTGGGCGTCTCAATAGCAAGGCTAAGCATGCTCGTGATCAAGCTGAAGAATACGCTGTCCTTATCTCGGCCGAAGAAGGCCGTATTTTAGAAGACTATGTATTAGTTATATGGGATGGATCCCATATAAGCTTTGGCGGTTTTGAAGAGGCATGTCCGCAATGGGATGGTGTCATTCCTTTTGACATCAGCGCCGCGAATCGCTTATTAGCTTTACTTGAGCAGGATGGCCGTCCGCTTGTTCACCCTCAGCTATTACAAGCGCTAGTTGGGCCAGACTCCGATCATGGGATTGCTCTAATTCCTGCTCTTTACGATAGTATATGTCGAGCGGAATCGACCTCTCGTACTTCCAAAACGAAGATGCTTTTTACAGAGTGGCGCAGGCTTTTTAGTCAAGTTGTCGGCTTTCAGCCTGCGAATATGAAGAGTCTGCTTGCTCGGCAAGAAATATCCCATGATCAACCCTATGATGAAAATCCTGCTGCTTATCTTTTTGCTCTGAATACTTATATTGCGATAATCGCCAAAATTGTTACGGCATGCGCTCTTCCTCGGCCGAGCCAAAATCTTCTGGATTCGACTGTTCCAGTGGTTGATCGTTTGCGTGCAGTTGAAACGGGCGAGCTCTTTGAGCACTCAGGTATTCTAAATATGCTCAGCGGCGATTTTTTTGCTTGGTATTTAGATGACAGTAGTTGGGAGGAGTACAGTCCTCATTTAGACGCATTGTTTGGAAAGCTTTCCGGAGTCGACTTCACAATCGCAAAAAAACATCCTAATACTACGCGAGATTTATTTAAGGGCATATACGAGCGCTTTATTCCTCGCGAAGTCCGGCACGCTCTTGGGGAGTTCTATACGCCTGACTGGCTTGCCGAGCATGGGATGGATCTCATTGAGTGGAGGGCGGAAGACTCGCTTACTGATCCGACATGCGGCTCAGGCACGTTCCTGTTGGAGGCGCTACGTCGGCGCCGATTACAGCAAGGCGATAGCGCCACTGCAAAGTCTCTGCTTTTGGGCCTGCATGGAATCGATTTGAATCCTTTAGCGGTACTTGCCGCCAAGGGGTCTCTGGCTGTATTTCTTTCCCCATTTTTGGATCCTGCTGATCCTATACGCTTGCCGGTCTACTTGGCTGATGCCATCAACCCTGCTCGCGTTAGCAACGGTCTTTTCCCAAGCTACAGCTATGTCATGCAGACCGAGGTCGGCCCTAGAGAGTTTTCAGTACCGGAGGCGATGATTAGCCATGCGGAATTCTTCAAGGTATTTACAAGAATCCGGGGGTTGATCGATGCAGATGTTATTGCCGCTAAAATAAACAGTGCGATTCGATCTGATCTTAAGGGAATGCAGTTGGATGATTACGACATTCAAACTGTCGAGACTACTGTCGGAAACCTAGTGTCGCTCCATGAGCAAGGATGGAATGGGATTTGGTGCGCCATTCTTGCTGATCGTTTTGCTGCGGGTGCCATCCCGCCATCGAGTCATGTTTGCGGTAATCCTCCCTGGGTGAAATGGAGCAATCTTCCGGAGGAATACACCAAGACGATTCAGGCGCAATGCAAGCAGCTTGGTGTTTTCAGTAACGATAAATGGGTCGGTGGAATTGAGGCAGATATTTCCACAGTTGTGACTTACCAGGCGATCTATCATTACCTGGCCCCCTCGGGGCGGCTTGGCTTTTTCCTGCCTGGCTCGGTTTTTACTACTCCCTCAAGCGCTGGCTTCCGCAGGTTCTCTGTCGGTCCCAATAACTTGAACTGCAAAGTGTTATTGGTTGAGGATTTCGATGCAATCAGTCCATTCGACGGTGTGACCAATATGCCTCGTTTCCTGGCTCTAGAACGAGATGCTTCGACTGTTTTTCCTATACCGTACCGTGTCTGGACTACTGGTGATGTGCCGGCTTCAACTTTACGGCGGTCAAGGAGTGCTGAGGAGTTTCGTCGAGCTGCAACTCAGATCGAATACACGGCCGTTCCTGTTCCCGGTGGGGAGGGAGGGCGACCTTGGCTTACCGGCCCGCATGAAGAGCAGGTTGTGTTCGCGAAAGTTTTTGCTGGTGCAGAGCGAGTGTACCAAGCTCGCAAAGGCGTTACGGCAGACCGTAATGGAGTGTTTTGGGTCTATGAGGCGGAGGAGGGCGATGAAAATACAGTTACGGTACGAAATGCCGCCTCCATCGGTAAAACGAAGGGTATTCCGGAGATAACCGCTAGAATTGAGTCCGAACATCTTTTCCCTCTACTTAGAGGTAAAGGCGTGAAACCCTTTTGTGCTGTTCCAGACGAGCATCTACGCATTATTGTTCCCCAGCGAGGGATGCATGGGGATACTGAGCTCGCGGTTCATTCTCCACTGGTTTTCAAATTTTTGAATCGTTTTAAATCCCATCTAGAAAGTCGCTCAAGTCTCAAAAGATTCCAAAAGGGCCAGGCGTTTTATTCACTCTGGAGCACTGGTGCATATACATTTTCGCCTTATAAAGTTTTATGGCGTGAGATCGGAAAGGTGTTTGCCGCCGCCTATGTAGGAAGTGCGGTTACTAGCTTTGCCGGCGAAAAAATAGTGATACCGGATCACAAGCTTTATTTTATTCCCGCGGAAACCGAGGGGGAGGCTGCATATCTGACCGGCTTTTTAAATTCTCCGGTTATTTCTGGCACAGTATCGGCTTAAGCTTCTCGGTTGAGTTTGGGGGTGAGTGTTGCTGAATATTTGAATATTCCACGTTTTGATGAAAGTAACGTGCAAATTAGAGCTATTCGAGATTTGTCACTTGAGATCACTGCTAGGCTTAGCGGGGCGTTAGAAAGTGAGCTTTTAGCTCTTGATGAGCATGTAAAAAAATTATTGAATTTTTAATGTCTTTGTTGAAGTGTGCCTTCGAATAACTATAAAGTCACGGCTCCGCTATGGCTTCTACTGTCTATTTTTGGGGTGAGCCAAGTTCACATCCGAAAGTGGACTAGCCAAGTGTATTCGCCGACTTCAAAAAGGGTGCACCTTAGGAGAAAAAGTGGATTGGGTTAGAAGTTATAAAGATCACCTGCCAGCTTTATTTGCTGGCATGATTCTAGGCCTTTCTGGGGGCTGGTTAGTGGCTCAGTACGCACATGCTGAACGTGTTGCGATGTTGAAAGAGCAGGTTGAAACGAATAAAGCGCACATTGTTTCGTTAGTCGAGATAAATAAGGGTAACGAGCAGCTAAATAACAATCAAAAAGATCAAATCGCTAGCTTGAATGGTCAATTGCTAGATCTCGAAAATCGTCTTTCGCGATCAAGGTTTCAGCCATCTCTAAATGCGCTAATATTACAGCTCGAAAATAAAATTCAATTCAAGAAGATGGAAATACGCAGGTCTTACGGCTCAATGTTGCAGATTACTGCTGAGGGATCTACACAGCCCGAAAAGACTATCGTGACGGCGGGTCTTGAAAGGGAGCTTGAGGATCTGGCGAAACAACTGAGTGAAGCAAGGAGCAAGCAACTTCGCGAAGCTACGCCTTGAGAGACGGTACTTTCTTAAAATTGCTACAAAGCGATAGAGTATCGACGAATTAGTCAGGCTATCCGGAGCGATGGTGAACCATTATGCCCATTCCATGATGGCAACGAGTGAGCGAACACCCTTGGTCAGTCGACTTAAGTTTTTACTTCCGGTTTCTGCCCGTCGCCCCTAGGGTGGTGGGTGTAGCGGGCCCGCTTACATCGATTTGACTGAAATAGTCTCCACAAAACGGTATTTTTTCTTAGCTATCTTTGTAGCTTCTTGCTCTGCAACTAGGGAGCTGAGTGTGTCGGCTTCATGTACGATCTCATGCATCTTCCCTTCGAATTCATTCCCCACCCTTAGTGTGACTCTCAATCTGGGAGTAAAGGTTTTTGATGGTTTCTTCTTCACTATCTTTGTCTGCTCCGCGATCTCTATTTCCGGTTCAGCGTCTTGCTTGTGGGTGTCTATTAATGATGAAGGGGCCTCAGGCTCACCGAATAGCGCCCGACGCATTTCTTCTTCCGTTAGCTCTGTAGTCATAGCATTTCTCGAGAGGGGTGTCGTGTATGGCGTTGCCGATTCTACCACTGTGGAAGGCCTAGAAAATAAGAAGGCCTTGCGTGATATCTGACTGGTCATAGCCACCAAACTCCGACGAGCGTGAGTTTCTGCTCGGAGCGCTCATTCGAATGCGGCGCTTATTGACACTCGTGCTTGTGTTGTCGGTGCTTCGCATTTACGCTTTGTTCCGTCGCGGTCAATCCCGCGACCGGGTGTCGCAACCCGCAAACACACACGAAGGCGCGGTTCCGCGCCATAGCGAAAGCAAAGTAGTTGGCGCTCTGTTAGGTCGGACTACTGCATTTCTATGGCAGGCCGTGCGGGGCAGGCTTGCGCCTGGCCGGTTTTCCTTCGTGTGCCGGTTTGCGACCCCCGTACGGTCTGCCACCCAATCGTGTCGCAACGGCGGTTGGCAGCTCCTTAATTACACGAAGGAGATAAGGAAAATGGCATGTCCCCCTTTTAAGCTCGTGCGCCGCCTTAGCGATTTGATTCAAGCCGAAAACCATCTCGGAGGACTCCGCGATGTTTGATCTTTCGCTTCTCATCGGCCTCCCCAAACCCAGCAGCATTGATACTTCATCGCTTACCCCTGAAGATGCAGCGATTAAACTGCGGCAGGCTGCCACTCTCCGGCTTAACGGAGCCCAGAGTATTCTGCTTCATTTTCCGCAAGACGTTGAGCTGGCAGTAGAGCTGTTGGATGACGCCGCCGTGTTGTACGACAAGGCATTCCGGAATTTAACTGGCATTCCAGCTCAAAGCGTTCATCAACAGATCCATGAGTATGTCTCTGTCCCGTCCGCTGAAGGGGCTCCCGCGATCCAAACACCGTGGGGCGATGAGTTCGCTCCGGTAATCAAGGAGGGTGTTCGTTGCGCAGAGACTTGGCTTGAGGGCTCATCATTACCGTTATGGTGGGCGCTGTCTCAGAACCGAAAACGTCATCGTCCAGGTGATCCACAAGAGGCATTTGAAGCCGGTTTTTTGTTGCGGTTGCAGCAGACGCTGATCACGCGACGTGAGGCCGTCACTTCCCAATCAACCCGCTTTGATGCCTGAGTCTGTAATTGACGTTTGAGATTTGCTTTTCCCGCCAAACCCTCCGATCAAGCGATCTTTGATCGCGCCGATCGGAGGGTTCACTCGCTTTTTCTCGAAGCCGCCGCTTTCCACTCTCCATGCTCAAATTTAATTCACACCACGCCTGTTTTCACCATCAGTAATTCCCCGCGATTTCCATCGAGCGCAACGTTATTCAGTGTGTGTCCGAATCTTTTCGTTGGGCATGGATGTAAGTGTGGCGACAGCGGCGACAGCGGCGACAACCCACGTATAACGTGGTCTGGAGCGTGGCGACAGAAGTGGCGACAGTCGCCACTTTCTCACTGCATTGGCTGTGACGCTTGACCGCCTTTTCGAGTGGGTATAAAAATTGGCGCACGGATCGCTGTCGTTGACAGCACCTGCCCATGTAGCCAGAACCTTTAAGGCTACGCCACTTGTGTGGTGGTTCTTCCCCAAGTGCGATTAGCGTCCGGCGGCTCGCACGGTCACTCCCCAAGAGTGATGGATGCCTATTCTACCCATTTGCCCACTGCGGCAGACAATGGACCTACTTCGCTGCGCTGCAGTAACCTCACCCTTTGGCACAGATCACTGCGCCATAACGCGCCCGTCTCTTTCTTCTGGAAAGAGACGGGCGCTCGTACCACTGCTGCAAGCCACGTCGTACATGGCATTGCCGCAACTCTCCTCGTGACAATCGGCCTGACAAATACGATTTGTCGCCATCCGCAACGACATAGACACCGGTGCCGCAGCCTACTGAAGGACTGCACCTGACTGACAGTCAGGCATGCACGAGGTGTCCAGGTCTTTGCTTTCTCCCACCCAGGATATCCAGGTGCCGAACTCGTCAGTCGGCACAGCCTCCACCCGCCCGCATTTTCGGATGCGCCAAGGAGGTCAGATTCATGGGTTCATGCCCTCGCTCCCGGTCGTAAGGAGCCGTTCGTTCCGCGTCAGTGAACACCTCACAGGTCGCAGGGGCCTTGATCCCTGATAACACTCAACACCCGTGGCGGGGCTATGTGAGGACAACCAGCAATGAACGAGGAGAGGGCCCATGCAGCAGTTAGATCCGAAGCTTGAACTACCGCGATCACCTCGACCGCTGATTGAGTCGAATCCCGTGGCCCTACCTTATCCGGTGCAGGCACTGGGTGGAATTCTTGGGCCTGCGGTGGAGCGAATGGCCGAGGTCATCGGCGTGCCCCAAGCATTGGCCGCGCAATCGGTGTTGGCTGCATCTGCCCTGGCTACTCAAGGCCATGCGGGCTTACAGCTCGACGGAAGAAATTACCCCCTGTCGCTGTACCTGATCACGGTGGCCGCGTCAGGAGATCGTAAAACAGCAGGAGATCGATGTGCCTTGCTGCCCGCGCGGCAATGGGAGCGTGAGCAGTGGCAACGCTACCGTGAACAACTTGCTCGATTCCGTGCCGTACAAAAACAGGCTCAGCGTAGTAATCCTGACGATCCTGACTCCGCAAAACGTGCTCTCGTAGAAGAGGAACCCTCGGCACCTAGGTTGATCACCACGGACCCGACTATCGAGGCGCTGATCAAGGGGCTCTGTCATGACTTGCCCAGTATGGGTCTGTTCTGTGATGAGGGAGGACAATTCCTCGGTAGCAGCACCATGAGTCGGGATAACCGTTTGAAAGCGGTCACGACCTTGTCGTCGCTTTGGGACGGTAGCCCAATTGATCGCGCCCGCTCCATGGCTGGGGAAAGTCTGCGGGCTTATGACCGGCGTTTTAGCTTGCACCTGATGCTGCAACCGTACTTGGCGATGCAGTTACTCAGTGACCCGTTGCTGCAGGGGCAAGGCATCCTTGGTCGCTGCCTGATGACCTGGCCTACTAGCCTGGCCGGACAACGCAGCTATCAATCTGTGGACTTGTCCAAAGATCCCGCCCTGAAGCGATATCACCACCGCCTTTCGGCCCTGTTTCATCAGCCGTGGTCACTTTCCGCTGACGGTGCTCTGTTGCTGTCTCCGCTGACTCTCAGTCCTTTGGCCCGTCGTCGCTGGATTGATCTGCATGACGCCATTGAGGCCCAGTTGGGTGAGTTTGGGGAGCTGGCCAATGTGCTGCCCAGCGGATCAAAAGCCGCCGACAACCTGCTGCGCGTCGCTGGCATTTTGGCCGTGGTGGAGGAGAGCAGTGTCGTGGAGGTTGACCATATCCAACGGGCCTCGACCTTGATGGGCTACTACCTCACCGAGATTCAGCGGCTGACCGAACAGGAGCCGGTGTGCCGGGTAAAGGAAGAGGCGGATCGGTTGCTGCGCTGGCTACAGGAGAAGGATTGGAAGCGTTTCAGTGTTCGAGAGCTAAATCGCAACGGCCCCCGCTTTGCCCGTAAGAGCAGCCGTCATGCCACCAAGCTGTTGGTGGCGTTGATTGATCATCAGTGGCTGATCACTGATGGCCAGACCTTCGAGGTGCGCCATGTTCAATCTTGACGAAGCACTGCGCAATCACCTGGCGCAACGCCAAAAGGAACCTAAAGCGCGTTTTGTCGCCGCCAGTGTCGCCACTTTGTCGCCACGCTCAAAGCCCGGCAGAACAAGGGTTGTCGCCGCTGTCGCCGATGTCGCCACTCTCCGTACAACCAACACAGCTGCGACGAACATTATCCAATGGTTGAAAGAGGAGGGCGCGCATCTCTACGTCAACGACAACACGCTGTGTTTTCGCCCTACTGACTGGGCCCAGCTTGCCGTCGTGGGTGAGAACTGGCGAGCCCTTTTGCATAAGCTCGCTGCAGTCGATCAGGAGCCGGAAAATGGCTCGGGTCGGTAAGCGAGCTGGGCGTAATTTCGGCTTCGGTCGCCAGCTCAGCTATGCCGGACCGCAAGCATTGAAAGATCTATTTGGTGACGGCCATTTTGCGACCGTCAAAGCCCATAGCGATCGCTGGCAAGTATTCGTACGTTGGTGTCGATCCGATGAAGGTCCGAGGCTCAATGATGCGCGACAGATTGATCGCGAAATCCTTTTGCGCTACGCCGTTCACGTGCGTGAGCAGGTTGATCAGGGCAACGTCGGCATTGCCACCGCGCAGAACCGCCTGTCCAGCGTGAACCGAACGATGGCCGCGCTGCGCGGTGATCAGTACGTCAAAATTCCCAGTCCGAGTAAGGCGCTGGGCCTGCAGCGCTTAGGCGTGCGCAGTGAGGCACCGCAAGGACAACACCGTGTGCAGGTCGAGCAGATCGCACAGGCGCTGTCAGAGCAGGGCCAGCAACGAGTAAGCGCAATTATGCACCTGGCCCGGGAGACTGGCATGCGCCTGCGTGAAGCGATACTGGCGGACCTGCCCCGACTGCAACGTGAGGCTCGGCAACTGGGCAAGATCAACATTCAGGAGGGCACCAAAGGCGGTCGGTCAGGCGCATCCGCACCACGTTGGATCGCGATCACGGATCAAGTTCTCGATGCCCTCGACAGGGCGAGGGAGGCCTCACCCAAGGGCAGTAGAAACCTGTTAGCACCTCATGAAAGCTACAAAGACTTCATACAGGCAGTGGTGCGACCAGCGCGGGACATTCTGCATGAGCATGGATTGAAAGGCTTTCATGAACTGCGGGCTGCGTACGCCTGTGAGCGCTATGAGCAACTGACCGGTTTCCCTGCACCCGTCAGTGGCGGTCGTTGCCATCGAGAAGATCGAGGTCTTGATCGGCAAGCCCGCCAGCAGATCAGCCAGGAGTTGGGACATAACCGCATTGATGTGGTGAGTGCCTACATCGGAGGTCGCCGATGAAGTCCGAGTTCGACATGGCGTTGTTTCTGAGTTCCGTGCTCAAGGGGGCGCATGTCACGCGGCAGCGGCACATCAGACAGGCGGAAAGGATGCAAGAGGCGATTCGTGAGCGCTGGGGTTGCGCGACTCCTTGGTCCTGGAAGGAAAAGCACGTGAGATGGTTTTTGGAGCACTCTCTGCGTTGTTCAGCACCTGCGACCGTCTACTACTACGAATTAACAGCAGGGTTGATCCGCCGCAGAAAGGCGCAAGCCGTGGTTGGCTGATAGTTCTTCAAGCGTGAGCCCCTGAGTATGGGAATGCGGAGCCTTCCCATACTCAGGGGCTTGGCCGAAAAAGCGCAGTCGTGCGAGGGATATGGCGATAGTCGTGAAGTCTATCGCCATGCTGCACTACACGGGGTTTAGCCGGTGCCACCGGCCCCAGAATGCTCAGCGTATCGGTACGACGTTGAGGTCTCTGGCGTGATTGATCGCGGCTGCCGACAGGCTGCCGGTGGCCGCCTTCTGGATATGTTCACTCCACCAAGCCATCATCGGACGCCGGCGTTCGATGTAATCCGCCCGGTTGTAGGCGCTTCGAACCTCGTCTTTATCGACATGCGCCAACGCGACTTCGATCAGTTCGGGATCCCACCCGCGCTCGTTCAGAATGGTGCTGGCCATTGAGCGCATGCCGTGGCTGACCAAGCGATCCTGAAAACCCATGCGCTTCAACGCCATGTTGGCGGTCTGGCTATTGGCGTGAGTACGTGGGTTTCGGTCTGCCGGGAAGACATACTCTCGATGACCGCTATGGGACTTGAGTATTTCCAACAATGCCATGGCTTGATCGCTTAGCGGGATGCTGTGTGGGCGGCGCTTTTTCATCCGCTCCGGAGGGATGGTCCAGACACGTCTTTCAAAATCGATGTCTGCCCAGCGAGTGGTCGCTGCTTCTGCAGGGCGAGTCATGGTATGCAACTGCCATTCGATCAGGCAGCGAGTCGTGCGTTTGATACTGGCGTTTGCGAGTTCTAGCATGAGCTCGGGTAGCTCTTCGGGCGGGAGCGCGGCCATGTTTTCTTTCTTGGGTTTCTTGAATACCGCCCGGATGCCACTGAGCGGGTTGGCGAAGATCAGGCCGGAGTTCACGCCGTAGGTCATGATCTCGTTAAGCCGCTGACTAAGGCGCTTAACCGTCTCTAGGCTGCCCTTCGCTTCGATTGGACGAAGCAGCTCGATCACCATCGGCGCGGTGATTTTCGCGAGTGGCGTCGTCTTCAAATCGGGGAACACATGCAGCGTGAGCGACCGCCAAATATCCTCGGCGTAGGCCGGCGTGACCGAGTCTTTCTTAAGCTCGAACCAGGCAGTGGCTACGGTCTCGAAAGTGTGTTCCGTTTCTGCGCGCTTGGCCTCATTTAGCGTATCGCGCTGCACTTTCGGATCGATGCCTTGGGCGAGCAGCTCGCGGGCTTGCACTGCCATCTTTCGGGCGTTCGTCAACGAAAGCTCTGGGTAGGTACCAAAGCCCATATTAATTCGGTTCTTAGTCACCGGTTCACGGTAATTGAAATTCCACAGCAAAGAGCCGTTGCTGCGTACACGCAGTTGCAAACCGTCCCCGTCGGTGAGGACGTAATCCTTGGACGCGGGTTTGACTCCCTTGAGCTGTCGATCGGAAAGGCGGAGGGTTTGAGCAGTCATGAGATTTCCCTCAGGCACTGATTTGGTATTCCAAAGGTTAGCACCGGAGGGGCTGGAATACCGTATGGAATACCAAAACTTCTGGAACTCCAAGAAGCTACAAAGACCTCAATAGCCGCTAAAGCCCTGTATTTGCTGGATTTAAGGCACAAAAAAAGACGTCCGTGGACGTCTTTAGATGATCAAATGGTGGAGCCGGGGGGATTTGAACCCCCGTCCGCCAGTACTCCGCTGTCGGTACTACATGCGTAGCCGTGTCTATTAAGTTAACCCTCAGCGACCCGACGGGCAGGGTGCTTTGGGCGAGTTGTGTAAGTTTTAGCCGCTTCGTCCACAACGTACTGCACGGCGATTCTGTTCTATATGACAATCACTTTGGGTTTACAGACATCCCCTGATGATTGCTGAGCCCGAAGGCATCAGGAGTGCATGTCAGCTGCAATTAAGCAGCGAGAGCAGCACCGTATTGGTCGTCATTGGCAACTATAAGAAGTTGCAACAGTGGATTTACGAGTTCTGTTACCAACTCGGCATGCACCTAAAGTTTCGCAACCGGCGTCGAATCCTAAACGGCCCCGTGCTTGTAACTCGTTGTTTCTTAGTGAGTGACAAGCTCATGCAGTGTACGCCAAACGGTCACAGAAGGCCAACCCGAAGGTTGGCCTTGAGCGGGTCTCTGGCCTATTGGCCGCCTTTGTCACCATTCTGCAGGTCTTGCAGGGCTTTGGAGGTGATCTCGATGCACTTCTTGTCATCACCGGCTGCGTGAGCGGCTTTGGCCTGGGAGACGGCAGTGTCGATTTCGCCGCTTTTGCCAGAGGTGTCGGTGGCCAGCAAGGCCTTGCCGTTGTTGATTCTGTCGAGGTTGATTTGGCACAGATCGGGTTCGCCGGCCGCGAAAACAGGGGAGGCCAGCATCGCTGCCGTGATGAACAGGCCAGCAAGAGCGGAACGCTTCATCGGTATTCTCCTTGTACACATAAGGCTCGATGCTGCTCCCGGATTGGGGCAGCCAGCGAAGTCGGGGATGGCCTTCATCGCGAAGACCTATGCAGATGACTGCGCCGGCGCGCCGGGGTTCTGTTTTTTTGCAGGTTTAATGTGCGCGGGCCTGGGTGACCCGGTCCACCAGGTACACCAGTCCGTGGTAATCGATGCCGCCATGCTGGCTCAGGCCGATCTCGCAGGTGCGGCTGGTGGAGATCCCTTCGCTGCAATATTGCACCGCGTCCTTGAGGGTTCGCAGTGAGTGGGCGTTGAGTTCCGGCGTGGTAAAGCCTTTGTCGCCGGCAAAGCCGCAGCAGTGGATGCCCTCAGGGATAACTACGGTTTTCGAGCAGCGCCGCGCCAGATCGATCAGTGCCTGGCTTTCGCCCAGGTGCTGTGTGCTGCACGTGACGTGCACGGCAATGGGTGCTTCCTGTGGGGTGAAGTCGAGGCGGTCCATCAGGTGTGTGCGTATGAAGCGCACCGGGTCGTAGAGGTCCAGGCGTGTTTCGCCGAGGTCTTGCACCAGCCGCAGGGTGCAGGGGCTGGTGTCGCAATAGATCGGGTCGAGGCCGCCACGGCTGGCGTGGAGCAGGGCGCCGATCAGTTCCTGACGCTTGTGTTCGGCCTGTTCTGCGTAACCCTTGGAGGCGAAGGGTTGGCCGCAGCACAGGTTGTCCTGGTTGTCGGGGAATACGACCTGATAGCCGGCTTTTTCCAGCAGTGCACGGGTCTTGTCGTACAGCGACATCTGCTCTTTATCACCCGCTGCAGGGCCCATGGCGCGTGAGACGCAAGCTGCCAGGTACACCACCCGTGGTCGCTCGTCGGTAACGGGTGGGCTAAAGCGAATGGCTTTTTCCGGCTGCGGCATGGCGTTGGTCCACTGCGGGATTTGGCCTTTGGACAGCTGGGTGACTTTCGCCGAGAGCTTCGCAAGACGCGGTGCGCCCAGCAGCATGCGCGCACCATTGGCAACGTGCAGTGTGAAGCGGGCACCTTGCAGGGCGGTGGCGAAATGGCTGGCCAGCCATTCGGCGGTTTTCGTACGGTCAGCGTCGCGAGCGCGCAGCTTTTTCACCAGGTCGCCGGTGTTGATGCCTACAGGGCAGCGCTGGGCGCAGAGTCCGGTGGCGGCGCAGGTGTCGATGCCTTGGTAGTGGTACGCGGCTTCCAGCTCGGTAGTGTCGATGCCCGCGCGTTTTTTGGCCTGGATGTCGCGCCAGATCACAATGCGCTGGCGCGGGCTCAGGGTCAGCCCCTTCGATGGGCACACGGGCTCGCAGAAACCGCACTCGATGCACTTATCCACAAGCTCATCAGCCGCTGGCAGGGGTTTCAGGTGCTTCAGGTGGATTTGTGGGTCTGCGCTGAGCACCACGTCTGGGTTGAGGATGCCGTTGGGGTCAAGCAGGCGTTTGAGCTGCCACATCAACTGATAAGCGTCGCTGCCCCATTCCAGCTCGACGAAAGGCGCCATGTTGCGGCCAGTGCCGTGTTCGGCTTTCAGCGAACCGCCGAATTCCACCGCCACAAGCTGCGCCACGTCGTCCATAAATGCTTGGTAGCGTGCGACTTCTTCGCTGCTGTTGAAGCCTTGGGTGAATACAAAGTGCAGATTGCCTTCCAAGGCGTGTCCGAAAAGGATCGCCTCGTCGTAGTGATGTTTGTCGAACAGTGCGATCAGGCGGTTCACGCCGATGGCCAATTGTTCGACGGGGAAGGTCACATCCTCGATGATCACCGTCGTGCCGGTTTTGCGCACGGCGCCGACGGCGGGGAAAGTGTCTTTGCGGATCGCCCACAGGCGCGCGTTTTCCAGCGGGTCTTCGGTGAAGTCGACCTGTTTTTCCACCGGGAACGGGGCCAGGGAGGCCATGATCAGCGTGAGTTGTTCCTGCAGCAGCGATGGCGACGCCGCGCGGGATTCGATCAGCAACGCGCAGGCGCTTTCTGATAGATGCTGTACGAAAGCCGGCATGCCTGGCTTGTTCTGCACCGAGCGCAGGCTGCGTCGGTCCAGCAACTCCACTGCCGAAACGGGCTGGGTTTTCAATACCGTTACCGCGTTGCAGCAGGTTTCGACGTCCGGGAATACGATCAGCGCCGACGCCTTGTTCGGATGATCAATCACCGTGTCGTACGTCACCGCGCTGATAAAGCCCAAGGTACCTTCGGAACCCACCAGCAGGTGGCTGAGGATATCCAGTGGCTCATCGAAATCTACCAACGCATTGAGTGACAGGCCGGTGGTATTTTTCAGGCGGTACTTGTGGCGGATCTTTGCCGCCAGCTCGGTATTTGCCCGCGTCTCGCGACCCAATGTCGCCAAACGTTCAAGCAGTGCGCCCTGTTGTTGTCGAAAGGCCGCGACACTGGCTGCATCTTCAGTGTCCAGACGGCTGCCGTCAGCCAGCACCAGGCGGATGCCTGCCAAGGTGTGGTAAGTGTTTTGCGCCGTGCCGCAGCACATGCCGCTGGCATTGTTGGCCACGATACCGCCGATCTTGCAGGCGTTGATCGACGCCGGGTCGGGCCCGATCTTGCGTCCGAACGGCGCGAGCCATGCGTTGGCCTGGGCGCCGATCACACCGGGTTGCAGGCGAATCTGCGTGCCTTGCCCACGAATCTCGCGGCCGTTCCAATTGTCGCCCAGCACGATCAGGACCGAGTCGCTGATGGCTTGGCCGGACAGGCTGGTGCCTGCTGCGCGAAAGGTCACCGGTACGCGGTCACGTTGGGCGAGTTGCAGCAGTGCAACTACTTCGTCCTCCGACTCTACGCGGATTACCAGTTGTGGGATCAGTCGGTAAAAGCTGGCGTCGGTGCCGAAGGCCAGGGTGGAAAGCGGGTCGTCGAAGCGTCGATCTTGCGGGATCAGTTGTGCGGCGTCGCGCAGAAAAGCAGCAGGCAGGCTCATCGGTCCTCCAGGAATAGTTGACGCCGCGACCGGGGTGCGGCGTCGATGCTTACCCTATTACGTGCAGGTCTTTAGTGCACCAACATACCGGTGAACCAGTAAGCCTGCGCCAGGGTGATCAGGCCGACGATGGTGGCGAAAAACAGGCTGTGCTTGAGGGTGAAGCGGAACAGGTCGGACTCCTTGCCCACCAGGCCGGTGGCGGCGCAGGCCACGGCGATCGACTGCGGCGAAATCATCTTGCCGGTCACGCCGCCACTGGTATTGGCGGCCACCAGCAGGGTGTCGTTGACGCCGATCTGGTGCGCGGTGGTGGCTTGCAGCGAACTGAACAGGGCGTTGGACGACGTGTCGGAACCCGTCAGGAAAACTCCCAGCCAGCCGAGGAAAGGTGAGAAGAACGGGAAGGCTGCGCCGGTGGCGGCCAATACCAATGCCATGGTCGACGACATGCCGGAGTAGTTGGTGACGAAGGCGAACGCCAGCACCATGCCGATGGACAGGATTGGCCAGCGCAGTTCGTAGAAGGTTTCCTTTAAAGTGGTCAGACCAGTTTTAAGGTCGATTTTCAGAACCAGCATCGAGACCAGTGCAGAGAAGAAAATCGCGGTGCCGGTGGCGGAAATTGGGTCCAGCTTGAACACGGCTGGGATCGCGGTGGGGTGGGTGACGATTGGGGCGACCTTGATCACCATTTGATCCAGGTGGGGGATCGCGAAGTTGAAGACCCAGCTGTACATGGAACCACCCGCAGCGAACATCGCCTTGAAGGGCTTGAGGGTCCAGATAGTGACCAGCACAGTCAGGATCAGAAACGGCGACCATGCTTTGAAAATCTGCCCCAGGCTGTAAGGCGAGGCGATTGTGCTGCGCGGCAGACCGAAGCCTCCGGCACTGGCGGTGACCGCTGCGCTGGACGTGGCGCCGGCAATCTGTGCGCCCGCAGTACGTTTGGGTTGCCAGACTTTCAGGAACAGGGTCAGGGCAATCAGGCTGGCCAGGGCCGACGTGATATCTGGCAGTTCCGGGCCAATGAAATTGGAGGTGAAGTATTGGGTGATGGCAAAGCTCAGGCCGGCCACGAGCGCTGCTGGCCAGGTTTCGCGAACGCCGCGCAGGCCGTCCATCATGAACACCAGCCAGAACGGCACGAACAGCGACAGCAGCGGCAATTGGCGGCCGGTCATGGCGCCGATCTTGAACGCATCGATACCGGTCACTTGGCCGGCGACGATGATCGGAATCCCCAGTGCGCCGAACGCGACCGGTGCAGTGTTGGCAATCAGGCACAAGCCAGCGGCGTACAGCGGGTTGAAGCCCAGGCCCACCAGCAGCGCGGCGGTGATTGCCACAGGGGCGCCGAAACCCGCTGCACCTTCCAGGAAGGCACCGAAGCAGAAACCAATCAGCAATACCTGCAGGCGTTGATCGTCGGTGATTGACAGGACCGAGCTGCGGATGATCTCGAATTGGCCGCTTTTGACCGTCAATTTGTAAAGGAATACCGCGGCGACGATGATCCACGCAATGGGCCACAGGCCATAGGCAAAACCATAACCAGCGGCGGCGAACGCCATGTCCACCGGCATCTGGAACGCGAAGATAGCGACCAGTATCGACAGTGCCAGAGTGATGCTCCCGGCGACGTGCCCTTTGAGGCGAAACACGGCCAGGGCCAGGAAGAAGAATACGATGGGGATAACGGCGGCCAGTGCGGACAGGCCGAGGCTGCCGAGAGGGCTGTAGAGCTGTTGCCAGGTTTGCATATGGGATGGCCCCTAATTGTTGTTGGTCAGGCACTATTCAGTCAGCTTGGATAATTGGTAATACCAATTTACAGTCGCTGTCGGCTAGAGTAAAAGCCTTGGCGTGGGTGTGTCAATTTGCCGCTCGCGAAACTTTGGTCGTAGCGCCGTGGACGAGGGGTTCTGGTTGGGCCAATCAAGAGCGTTCTGATAGGTGCTGCAAGCGCGGCGATAGGCCAGAATAGAGACCCCGGCGAGTGGTCGGGATGGCGGAGAGTGAGTTATGGGGTTTGATCAGGTGCGTCAGCGCCGTTTGTCTGACGATATTGTCGAGCAGCTTGAGGGCATGATCCTTGAGGGCACGCTTAAGTCAGGCGAGCGCTTGCCGGCCGAGCGTGCCCTGGCGGAGCAGTTCGGTGTGTCGCGCCCATCGTTGCGTGAGGCGATCCAGAAGCTGGCAGCCAAGGGGCTGTTGGTCAGTCGCCAGGGCGGCGGTAATTATGTGGCGGAGTCACTGGGGTCGACTTTCAGTGATCCACTGCTGCATTTGCTGGAAAACAACCCTGAGGCGCAGCGTGACCTGCTGGAGTTTCGCCAGACCCTCGAAGCGTCCTGTGCTTACTACGCGGCGTTGCGCGCCACCGAGGTCGACCGTGAGCGGCTGACCGCAGCGTTTGAGGCTTTACAGGATTGCTACACCCGGGCGGACGAGGTGAGCCGGTTGGAGGAGGGGGCGGCCGATGCGCGGTTCCACCTGGCGATTGCCGAGGCCAGTCATAACGCCGTGTTGTTGCACACCATTCGCGGGCTGTTCGATCTGCTCAAGCGCAACGTGGTGACCAATATCGGTGGCATGTACCAGCAGCGCACGGAAACCCGAGACATGCTGATCAGTCAGCATCGGGACTTGTACCTGGCGATTATCGAGGGGCGGGCCGAGCAGGCGCGGGAGGTTTCAACACGTCACCTGTTGTATGTGCAGGAAGTGTTGGAAGAAGTGCGTCAGGAGGTTCAGCGCGTAGCGAGGGCGGAGCGGCGTAAAGGCATGTAGCCTGGGGTGGCCCCAGGCTACATCGTCACAGGGGCTACTCTTCCTTGCCCTTGTTACGCACGGCGCGATGCAACTCACGGTTGGAGTCGCGCTCGCGCTCGGTATCGCGCTTGTCGTATTCCTTCTTGCCCTTGCCCAGCGCGATCTCGCACTTGACCAAGTGCTTGCTCCAGTACCAGGACAGGCAGACGCAGGCGTAGCCTTTCTGTTGTACGGCAGCGGCGAGCTTATCGATCTCGCGAGCATTGAGCAGCAGCTTGCGCGTGCGTACCGGATCGGCAATCACGTGGGTGCTCGCGGTGGTCAGCGGGGTGATATGACTGCCGAGCAGCCATGCCTCGCCATCCTTGAGCAGTACGTAGCTGTCGACCAGTTGCAGCTTGCTGGCACGCAGACTTTTTACTTCCCAGCCGGCCAGGACCAGACCAGCCTCGAACCGATGTTCGATGAAGTAATCGTGTCGCGCCTTTTTATTTTGCGCGATGGTCCCTGTGGGGTGTTTCTTTTGTTTAGCCATAGGGGCGGCATTATAGGGAGTTGCGAGCGTGTCGGCTACGGTCAACCAGCGTGCTTGAGCGTGTAGTGCGAATCCCGGACAATGTGGGCAGTTCTTTGATTTTTTTATCTCGCGAATCAGGCTGTTTTTTCGCGATGTTTGCCTCAGCAGTGGAAATAACGCTCACATGACGACGCATATTCAACGTTCGGCCCTGCTGCCCTATCCGGCTCAGGCGCTCTATGACCTGGTCAACGACGTGGCGCGTTACCCGGAGTTCCTGCCGTGGTGCTCCGCTGCCGAGGTTCTGGAGAGCAGTGATGAGCATATGGTTGCCAGTGTTGGGGTGGCGAAGGGCGGGCTTAGTCAACACTTCGTTACGCGCAATGTGCTGGTGCCGGGAAAGTCCATCGAAATGAACCTGCAGGAAGGCCCGTTCACTCAATTGCATGGGGTGTGGGTGTTCAAGGCGCTGACCGACAAAGCCTGCAAGATCAGCCTGGACTTGTCCTTCGATTACGCCGGTCCGATTGTGCGGGCGACGTTGGGCCCTCTATTCAATCAGGCTGCCAATACGTTGGTGGACGCATTCTGTCAGCGAGCCAAACAACTGCATGGTTGAGATTGAAGTGGTGTATGCCGCCGTGGATCGCCAGGTTTTGTTGGCGGTTGCGGTGCCGGCGGGCACGAGCTTGAGGGCTGCGGTGCAAGCGTCGGGGATTGCGGTGCAGTTTCCCGGGGTGAACTTGGCTGAATGTCCTTTGGGGATTTTCGGCAAGGTGGTTGAAAATCCGGATGGGCGTGCCGTAAACGCGGGTGACCGCATCGAGATTTACCGGCCGTTGCTGGCAGACCCTAAAGAGGTGCGTCGGCTGCGTGCCGCCAAGGCTGCAATGGCCAGGCAACAGGGTTCATA
>NZ_JBOICG010000704.1:0-8747 GCF_050739995.1 Pseudomonas sp.
ACCCAGGTGGCCAAGGGCGAAGTGCTGGTGGTGATCGGTCCATCTGGCTCCGGTAAGTCCACTTTCCTGCGCTGTCTCAATGGCCTGGAGGAGTTCGACTCGGGCTCGGTAAGCATCGACGGCCTGCAACTGGCCGACCCGAAAACCGACGTGAACGCTTATCGCCGCGAAGTCGGCATGGTGTTCCAGCACTTCAACCTGTTCCCCCACATGACCGTGCTGGAAAACCTGTGCCTGGCGCAAAAGGTCGTGCGCAAGCGCGGTAAGAAAGAGCGTGAGGCCAAGGCCCTGGCGTTGCTGGAAAAGGTCGGTATTGCGCAGAAGGCCAACGAATTTCCATCACGCCTGTCTGGTGGCCAGCAGCAGCGCGTAGCTATCGCTCGCGCCTTGGCAATGGAGCCCAAGGTGATGCTGTTCGATGAGCCCACCTCGGCCCTCGACCCGGAAATGGTCGGTGAAGTGTTGGACGTGATGAAGACCCTGGCCCTGGAAGGCATGACCATGGTCTGCGTCACCCACGAAATGGGTTTTGCCCGTGAAGTGGCGGACCGGGTGCTGTTCTTCGATCACGGCAAGTTGCTGGAGGATGCCTCACCGGCCGAGTTCTTCGACGCACCGAAAGACCCGCGGGCCCAGGCCTTTCTGCGCCAGGTCCTATAGCCTGAACCTGCCTACCAGGGCCTGTAGATCCAGGCTCAACTTCGTCAATTGAACACTGGCGGCCGCCGTTTCCTCACTGGCGGCTGCCGTCTGTTCCGTCACATCCCGCACCTTCAATACACTGCGATTGATTTCCTCGGTCACTGCGCTTTGCTGCTCGGCGGCGGCCGCAATCTGCGGGTTCATTTCCTGAATGATCGAGACGATGCGGGCTATCGCGGCCAGTGCATCACCCGCATCGCGGGTCAGGCCGACGCTGTTGTCGGTGAGGTTGCGACTGCTGTCCATGATGTCCGCCACTCGCTGGGTGCCGGTGTGCAAGCCCAGAATCAACCCTTCGATTTCTTCAGCGGACTCCTGAGTGCGCTGGGCCAGACTGCGTACTTCGTCGGCCACCACGGCAAAACCCTCGCCAGCGCTGCCCGCCCGTGCGGCTTCAATGGCGGCGTTCAAGGCCAACAGGTTGGTTTGCTGGGACACCGATTTGATCACGTCCAACACGCTGCCGATTTTTTGGCCCTCTTGCTGCAAGGCGAGCATGGCCCGGCTGGAGAGTGCCATTTCGCTGGCCAAGTAGCCGATTTGCTCAGTCGCCTGGGTGATCACTTTGTCACCGGCGCTGGTCTGTTGGTCAGCACTATTTGCCGCCGTCGAGGCCAGCTCGGCATGTCGGGCAATCTCCTGGGCAGTGGCGAGCATTTCATTCATGGCTGTGGCCACTTGATCGGTTTCGTCTTTTTGGACGCTGATGCCGGCGCGGGTCTGTTCGGTGACGGTGGACAATTGTGTGGCGGCGCTGGCGATCTGCCGTGCGCTGTCGCCGATGTTACTGATCAGTGTGCGCAGGTTACGGGTCATTGTCCGGATGCTTTGCTGTAATTGACCCAGTTCGTCGCGGCGCTCCACCTCGATGTCGTGGCCCAGGTCACCGTCGGCGACACGATGGGCGGCGGTGAGGATTTCGCGCAGCGGCACGGCAATCTGTCGCGCGATCCACCACGCGGCCAGGGCGCCTAACAGCAAGGCAGACACTGTGACGCTGATCAGCAGTAGGCGTGTGTGGCTCGCTTCGTCATCGCGCCTGGCGTTCTGGCCTTCACTGAGCAGTTGGTTGTGCTGGCGCAGGTCATTGAGCTGTTGTTCAAAACGGTTTTGCACGGTTTCAGTGTTGAGCTGAGCTTCCTTGAGCTTGGCTAATTGCTCGCGATAGTTGGCCAGGTCGGTTTTGAGCAGGGCCGAGTCGACGGGCAGTGTGGTGACGGCGGTCTGGGCGACCTCCAGGGCCTCAAAAGTCTTGGTAATGGCCTCGGCGTAGGCTTGCAGTGATTGCGCGGCCCATGCGGGGCTCTGGGTGCGATTCTCTGCCTGCTCCATGACTTGGCGCAGGTGCTCAATGGCTTCCAAGGCTTGCTCGTCTTGTTGATCGGGTAGTTCGCTGGCGAGCTGGGCGAGTGTATCGCTGGCCTGTAGTGCTGCTCTTCTGAGCGAAGGGCGAATGCTTTCTCGTTGCTCGATCAAGGGCGGCAGTTCCACCAATGCCGCCTTGAAACCGGTAACCAGTCGCGTCGCTTCTTGCAGACGTTGCAGGTCGGCGGGGTCTTTCAAACGGCTTGAAAGGTAGGCCAGGTGCCTATCAATTTGCTCAATCTTAATCGCCATCTTGCCCAGGCTGTCGGCGTCCGTAAGGGTGCGGTATACGATGCGGTCGGCGCGCATGGCCTCAGTGTCGAGAGCCAGTTGCCCCAAGGCCGTCAAGTTGCTGGAGCGATACAGTGCGTCATTCAATGCTTGCCAGCCTGTAACGGCGATCAGGCAGCTGAGGATCAGTACTTGGCCGAAGCCCAGGATGAGCTTAAGGCGGACGCTGGCATTGACCAGCAAGCGGGTCAGCCGAGAAAACATGATGAACCTCCAATCAGAAAAGCGTTCCGTTGAAACGCTAAAACGATTCGAGGTGATGGCGGGCTGATAACTGCGTAGGAAGTTTCATAAATTGCGGCGGCCTTGATTGGCCGCCGCGATTAAAAGATCAGACGCGGAAGCGCCCGACCAAGGTCTGCAAATAGATGCCCAGGCGCGCCAGTTCTGCACTGGATGCGGCGGTCTCTTCGCTGGCCGACGACGTTTGCTCCGACACGTCGCGCACGTTCAGCACGCTGCGGTTGATCTCCTCGGCCACGGCGCTTTGTTGTTCGGCGGCGGTTGCGATCTGCGAGTTCATCGCCTGGATGGTCGAGACCGTGCGGGTGATGCTCGCCAAGGCGCTGCCTGCGCGGCGGGTCAGCTCGACGCTGCTGTCGGTCAGGCTACGGCTATTGTCCATGATGGTTGCCACATGCTGGGTGCCGCTTTGCAGGCCGACGATCAGTTCTTCGATCTCTTCGGTGGACTTCTGGGTGCGCTGGGCCAGGCTGCGCACTTCATCGGCCACCACCGCGAAACCGCGTCCGGCCTCACCCGCGCGGGCTGCTTCAATCGCTGCGTTCAACGCCAGCAGGTTGGTTTGTTGGGCCACCGACTTGATCACATCGAGCACACTGCCGATCTTGTCGCTTTCGCGCTTCAGATCGCCCATGGCCGCCGTGGAGTTGCCGACTTCGCTGGCCAGGCGCTCGATCTGGGCGATGGCTTCACCGACTACCTTGTCGCCTTCACGGGCCTGTTGGTCAGCGGCCACGGCGGCTTCGGAGGCTTCCTCGGCGTTACGCGCCACTTCCTGCACGGTAGCGGCCATTTCGTTCATGGCGGTGGCCACCTGGTCGGTTTCGACCTTCTGGCTGTTGACCCCGGCGCTGGTCTGTTCGGTCACGGCCGACAATTGCTCGGCGGCGCTGGCGATCTGGGTCACGCCGTCGCTGATGCCGCCGATCAGCTCGCGTAGGCCCACGGTCATGCTTTGCATGGCGCGTTGCAGTTGGCCCAGTTCGTCTTGGCGCAAAGAGTCGAGGTTGTGGCTCAGGTCGCCGGAGGCCACGCGCTCTGCGACTTTGAGGGTCTGGTTCAACGGGATGACGATCTGGCGGGTGATGGCCCAGGCGGCGACCATACCGAAAACCAACGCCAACACGGTGGCCAGCAGCAGCAGTTGTTTGGCCCGCGCCGCGTCAGCATCACGCACTGCCGTTTGCGACGTGGTGAGTTTTGCGCTGTGGCTCAGCAGGATTTCGCCTTGGGCGTTCATCGTCGCCAAGGCCGCCGCGCTGGCGACCTGGGAGTCACGATACTGGCTGACGGCAGCGCGATAGGCTTGCAGTGACACGCCGGCTTCTTGCAGGTTCGCCTGGTACGGCGTCGGTAGTTGGCCTTGCAGTTCGCTGATTTTTTTCAGGGCGTTGTCGATGGCATCCAGGGCTGGCTGTTCGGCCTCCGTCTTGCCGCTGTAGGTGTAGCCGCGAACCTGGAAGCGCGATTGCTGGATCAGCTTGCTCAAGTCCACCACGCTATTGAATTGGGTGACGCTGTCGCCCTGCAGCAAGGTTTTTTCGATCTCGTTGATCTTGGCCACGGCATTGTCGGCGGTATCGCCCAGCTGGCTGCGGGCACCTTCGCGCTTGAGGCCGGCCTGGACCATGGCGGCGAAGGCCTTTTTAAATTGATTCAGGGCTTCCAGTTGTTGCTCGACCAAAGCATTGTCGTCGGGTTGCTCGATCAGGGCTGCGGCGGTTTTCAGGCCACTGTCCAACTGCGTGAGCAGGCTATTGACTGCATCAGTGCCCTGCTCGCCGCGACGCATCTCGAAGTCCAGGCGTGCCAGTCGCAGGTCTTTGGTCAGGCTGTTGAGGTTGGAGATAAAACCCAGCTTGTCGCCGCGACTGATCACGTCGCCGAGGCCGGTCCAGCCGGTGAAGGTGATCAACAGCGTCAGGATCAACACCAAGCCAAAGCCAATGCTCAGCTTGCGATTGACGCTCACATTCCCCAGTTTTGCGGCTAACCAACGATACATGCTGCGATCTCCTTTGGAACAAGGCTTGGACTTATTCAAAGGTTATCGGCTGGCAGGGTTATATCTGTAGGAAAGCTGGAATTTGACCAAGAGCCTATTCGTGGTTAGAACAGGCGGGCGAGCAGGGCAGTGACGGCGGTTTCGACCCGCAGGATGCGTGCACCCAGTTGTACGGGCTGCAAGCCGGCCTTGGCCAGCAGGTCCACTTCGTAGGGAATCCAGCCGCCCTCGGGGCCAATGGCTAGCGTGACCGCTTCATCCAGCCCACGCGGGCAGGCTGGGTAATCACCGGGATGGCCGATCAGGCCCAGGGTGCCTGCGGTCATGGCCGGCAAACGGTCTTCAACGAACGGCTTGAAGCGCTTTTCGATAATGATCTCGGGCAGCACCGTATCCCGTGCCTGTTCCAGGCCCAGAATCAATTGCTCACGAATGGCTTCAGGTTCCAGGAACGGGGTTTGCCAGAAGCTTTTTTCCACGCGGTAGCTGTTGACCAGTACCACTTTCGGCACGCCCATGGCCGCGACGGTTTGCAGCACTCGGCGCAGCATTTTCGGGCGCGGCAGGGCCAGTAACAGCGTCAGAGGCAGCTTGGCTGGCGGCGGCTGGTCGAAGCTGACTTGCAGCTCGGCTTCCGCCGCTTCCAGGCGCAACAATTGCGCATTGCCCATCAGCCCGCCGATGCGGCCAACGCGCAGGCTGTCGCCGACGGCGGCACGGTGAACGTCCTGCATGTGCACCAGGCGGCGATCACGCAGGATCACTCGGTCGGCCGCGATAAAGTCGGCCTCTTCTAGTAGCAGCAGGTTCACGGCTGGGTCGCTGGCGGCTGGTCGTCGTCGGTTTGGTCATCCGGGTGCTCGCCGCGCTTGCTCACCAGGCTGCCGAACAGGATGCCGATTTCGAACAACATCCACATCGGAACGGCCAGCAAGGTCTGCGAGAAGATATCCGGTGGGGTCAGGATCATACCGACCACAAAGCAGCCGATGATCACGTACGGACGGATCTTGCGCAGGTATTTGACGTCGACCACGCCGATCCATACCAGCAGCACCACGGCCACCGGAATTTCGAAGGCCACGCCAAAGGCAAAGAACAGCGTCATCACGAAGTCGAGGTAACTGGTGATGTCGGTCATCATCTCCACGCCGGCCGGGGTGGCGGCGGCGAAGAACTTGAAGATCAGCGGAAACACCAGGAAGTAGGCGAACGCCATGCCGGTGTAGAACAGCAGGATGCTCGACACCAGCAGCGGTACGGCGATGCGTTTCTCATGCTTGTACAGGCCCGGCGCGATAAAGCCCCAGATCTGATGCAGGATCACCGGGATCGCCAGGAACAGCGAGACCATCATGGTCAACTTCAGCGGCGTGAGGAACGGCGACGACACATCGGTGGCGATCATCGTCGCGCCTGCCGGCAGGTACTGGCGCAATGGCGTGGAGACGAAGGTATAGATCTGCTGGGTAAAGGCGAACAGCCCGGCAAAGATGATGAAGATGGCCGCTACGCAACGCAGCAGGCGGGTACGCAGCTCGGTGAGGTGCGAGACCAGCGGCATGTGCTGGTCGTTTTCCGGTTTATCAGCGCTCATGGGGCTCGCGGCGGCAATGTAGGGTCATGGGGCGCGGGCGACGCGACAGGCGTCGGCGCAGGCTCGGTTGGCGCAGGGGGGGTGGCTTCTGCGACGGGGGCTGGCGCAATGCTGTTTTCGGCCACAGGCTCCACCGGCTTGGCCGGCTCCTGTACCGGCGACAGGATTTTCCGGGCTTCCTGTTCCAACGACAGAATGTGTTCGTTGTGCAGTTGGCGACGGATCTCGTCGGCGCCGATTTCCCGTTCAACTTCCTGTTTGATGGCGTTGAAACTGCGTTTCAGGCGCCCGATCCACAGGCCGGCCGTGCGCGCTGCACCGGGCAGGCGTTCTGGCCCCAGCACCAGCAAGGCCACGAGGCCGACGAGTAGCAGTTCAGAGAAGCTGATACCAAACATTAGTCAGTGCTCACGAGTCTTTGCGGGTCGGCTCTTGGACTTTCTCAGCCTGCACGTCGAAGGTGCGACGCTCGGTGATCGGCTGGGTAGCCTGCGGGTGCACAGGCTGCGCCGGTGGCACCGGGTTGGCGGCCGGGTCGGCCGGTTTTTCGTCGTCGTTCATGGCTTTGCGAAAGCCCTTGATCGACTCGCCCACGTCGGTGCCCAGGTTCTTGAGTTTCTTGGTGCCGAACACCAGTACCACCACCACCAGAATGACGATCCAGTGTTTCCAGTCAAAAATGCCCATGCTGCAATTCCTCTGTGAAAGTTATTCAGGCGGACGGGCGCGAGGCCTTCTCGGTGTGTCCGGACAAGCCGAAGCGACGGTCCAGTTCGTCCAGCACGGCCTGTGGGTGCTGCCCCAGTTGGGCGAGCATGACCAGGCTATGGAACCACAAGTCGGCGGTCTCATAGATTACATCGCTGTAATCGCCGCTGATCTGCGCATCTTTGGCGGCGATGATCGTCTCGACGGATTCTTCGCCAAGTTTTTCCAGAATCTTGTTCAGACCCTTGTGGTACAGGCTGGCGACATAGGAGCTGTCGGCGTCCGCGCCTTTGCGGTCTTCCAGCACCTGGGCCACACGGTTCAGGGTATCGCTCATGTTCAGTGTCCTGCGGAGTAGATGGCGTGCGGGTCTTTGAGCACCGGTTCCACAACCTTCCATGCGCCGTTCTCGAACACGCGATAGAAGCAGCTGTGACGGCCGGTATGGCAGGCGATGTCGCCGATCTGCTCGACCATCAGGATCACCACGTCGGCGTCGCAGTCGATGCGCATCTCGTGCAGGGTCTGCACGTGCCCGGACTCTTCGCCCTTGCGCCACAGTTTGCCACGCGAACGTGACCAGTAGATGGCGCGCTGCTCAGCGGCGGTGAGGCTCAGGGCCTCGCGGTTCATCCAGGCCATCATCAGCACGCGCCCGGTCTTGTAGTCCTGGGCAATGGCCGGCACCAGGCCGTCGTTGTCCCACTTGATCTCGTCCAGCCAGTCTTTCATGTTCGGCTCCGGCAATTTGCGACAGTGTATAACCGGATCGGCTATCGACGCACGATCAGATAAACACCCACCGCGATCATGATGCCGGCCGGCCAGTGACCCAGCTCATTCAGCGGTCCGCCGATGGCCAGTATCACACCGCCCGCCAGGTGTGCGCCGCCCAACAGGCGCAGGAACCAGTCGTCCTTAGGCTTTTGCCAGGTCGGTGCCGGGTCCTGGGCGTGGGGCTGGGACATACGCTCAAGCAGGTCGCGGGTCATGTTGGCCAGGTGCGGCAGCTGTTCGAACTGGCTGTGCAGGTTGCCAATCAAGGTTTTCGGGCTGACCCGCTCGCGCATCCAGCGTTCCAGGAACGGCTGGGCGGTGTTCCACAGGTCGAGGTCCGGATACAACTGACGGCCCAGGCCTTCGATGTTCAGCAAGGTTTTTTGCAGCAAGACCAACTGCGGCTGCACTTCCATATTGAAGCGCCGGGCGGTCTGGAACAGGCGCATCAGCACCTGGCCAAAGGAAATATCTTTTAACGGTTTTTCAAAGATCGGCTCGCATACGGTGCGGATCGCTGCTTCGAATTCATTGAGTTTGGTCTCCGCCGGCACCCAGCCCGAATCGATGTGCAACTGCGCCACGCGGCGGTAGTCACGCTTGAAGAAAGCGAACAGGTTGCGCGCCAGGTAATCCTGGTCTTCCGGGGTCAGGCTGCCGACGATGCCGCAGTCGATCGCAATGTACTGCGGGCTCCACGGGTTCACGGTGCTGACGAAGATGTTGCCCGGGTGCATGTCGGCGTGGAAGAAACTGTCGCGGAATACCTGGGTGAAGAAGATCTCTACACCGCGCTCGGCGAGCATCTTCATGTCGGTACGCTGGTCGGCCAGGGTGGCGAGGTCGGTGACTTGCACACCGTAGATGCGTTCCATCACCAGCACTTTGGGGCGGCACCAGTCCCAATACACTTGCGGCACGTACAGCAACGGCGAGCCTTCGAAGTTGCGCTTGAGCTGGCTGGCATTGGCCGCTTCGCGCAACAGGTCGAGTTCGTCGTAGATGGTTTTTTCGTAATCGTTGACCACTTCTACCGGGTGCAGCAGGCGGGCGTCGGCC
>NZ_JBOICG010000705.1:0-2275 GCF_050739995.1 Pseudomonas sp.
CTCCCACATTTTTTGTCCCCGGTGAATCAGGGACATTACAGTTTTATTGAGGAACGACCCGGCTTCTTGGTCTGCAACAAATGCGAGAACACCGCATGCAGATCATCCGACGCACTTTCCTCATCGAGGTTGAGCTTGCTGTCGATGTGATCCATGTGGTGCATCATCAAATTCACCGCCAACGTCGCGTCCCGGGCTTCGATCGCGTCGATCAACTGGGTGTGTTCATCGTAGGAGCAATGCGAACGGTTGCCGCTTTCGTACTGGGCGATGATCAGCGAGGTCTGGGACACCAGGCTGCGCTGGAAGCTGATCAGCGGTGCATTCTTCGCCGCCTCGGCCAGTTTCAAGTGGAATTCGCCGGAGAGGCGAATGCCCGCACCGCGGTCACCACGGGAGAAGCTGTCGCGCTCGTCGTTGACCATCTGGCGCAATTCGGCCAGTTGTTCGGCTGTGGCGTGCTGCACCGCCAATTCAGTGATCGCGCGCTCCACCAGACGCCGGGCCAGGAACACCTGGCGTGCTTCTTCTACGCTTGGGCTGGCCACTACCGCACCGCGATTAGGCCGCAGCAACACCACGCCTTCATGGGCCAGGCGCGACAGCGCGCGGCGAATGATGGTGCGGCTGACGCCGAAGATTTCGCCCAGTGCCTCTTCACTCAATTTGGTTCCGGGCGCCAGGCGTTGTTCGAGGATCGCCTCGAAGATATGCGCGTAGACGATATCGTCCTGGGTTCCGCTGCGACCGGCCTTGCCGGCTCGCGGTTGTTTCTTGAGAGGTTGCAACTGTTCGTTCATGGGCACTCGGGTAGGGAGAACGGCGGCGAATTAACGGTAATACGGCAACTTTACGGTAACACGACAGGTTGCTGGCAAGTATCACCTAAAAACAGGGCACATTGTACACAACCCAATGCGCCAACACACTGTACGGCTGTTTGCGGTGTCGGCTGTATTGCAATGAATCGTTACGTTTGAGTTTAGGCTTGAATCCGCACCTTCACCGGCAAACACCCAGGTAAAAGGAACACCTCCCCATGACCGACGCCACCCACGCGCCGTTGCGCCCGCTGGCCGACACTTCACCGTCGGCTGTCGTCGCCGGCTTCATCGCCATGATGACCGGCTACACCAGCTCCCTGGTGCTGATGTTCCAGGCCGGGCAAGCCGCCGGTTTGACCACGGCGCAGATTTCCTCGTGGATCTGGGCAATCTCCATCGGCATGGCGGTGTGCAGCATCGGCCTGTCCCTGCGCTATCGCACACCGATCACCATCGCCTGGTCCACACCCGGCGCGGCGCTGCTGATCACCAGCCTGGGCGGCGTGAGCTATGGCGAAGCCATCGGGGCCTACATCACTTGCGCGGTGCTGGTGACGATCTGCGGGCTGACCGGCAGCTTTGAAAAACTGGTCAAGCGCATTCCGGCGTCGCTGGCGGCAGCGTTGCTGGCGGGGATTCTGTTCAAGATCGGCAGCGAGATATTCGTCGCCGCGCAACACCGCACCGGCCTGGTGCTGGGGATGTTTTTCACCTACCTGATCATCAAGCGCTTGTCGCCGCGCTATGCGGTGCTGGCCGCGCTGATCATCGGCACGCTGCTGTCGGGGCTGATGGGCTTGCTGGACTTCAGCGGCTTTCACCTGGAGGTGGCGACGCCGGTGTGGACCACGCCGCACTTCTCACTGGCGGCGACCATCAGCATCGGCATCCCGCTGTTCGTGGTGGCGATGACGTCGCAGAACATGCCCGGCGTCGCCGTGCTGCGTGCCGACGGTTACAACGTACCCGCTTCACCGCTGGTCACCGCTACCGGCCTTGCCTCGCTGGTGCTGGCGCCCTTCGGCTCCCACGGCATCAACCTGGCAGCGATCAGCGCGGCGATCTGCACCGGCCCCCACGCCCATGAAGACCGCGACAAGCGCTATACCGCAGCCGTCTGGTGCGGGGTGTTCTATGGCATTGCCGGGGTATTCGGCGCCACATTGGCCGCACTGTTCGCAGCCTTGCCCAAGGAGCTGGTGCTGTCGATTGCTGCCTTGGCGCTGTTTGGCTCGATCATCAATGGCCTGAGTATCGCCATGAATGAGCCGAAGGAACGGGAAGCGGCGCTGGTTACCTTTATGGTCACCGCGTCAGGCTTGACGTTGTTTTCCATTGGATCAGCGTTTTGGGGAATTGTGGCGGGGGTGCTGACGCTGTTGATTCTGAACTGGCGCAAGGCATAAAAAAACGGCGACCCCAGGGTCGCCGTTTTTTCAGTATCACTTAGC
>NZ_JBOICG010000706.1:0-2679 GCF_050739995.1 Pseudomonas sp.
GTGGATCTCCTCTGTTCTGGCGGGCGGTATTTGCCATAATGCCGCTCGTTTTCGTACCACCACATAGGCCCGACATGCAGGAACACGCCCACATCCCCGTCAAAGACGCCGCCCCCACTGGCACCCAGACCTTGCTGCGTGGCCTGGGCGTGGTGCAAGCGGTGGCGGCCGGTGCGCGCGACTTGAAAGAGATCGCCAAGCGCATCGGTACCACCCGCAGCACTACCCACCGCCTGGCCAGTTGCCTGGTGGAGGAGCGTTACCTGCGTGTGGTGCCGCAAGTCGGTTATCTGTTGGGGCCTAAGCTGATCGAGCTGGGGTTCCAGGCCCGCGAAGAGCTGCCATTGGTAACCTTGGCCGTGCCGTATCTGGATGAACTGTCGGCACTCACCGGTGACACTATCCACTTGGCAATTCGCGAATACGACGACGTGCTCTACCTGCACAAGAACCCAGGCCGCAATGGCCCGGAAATGCGCTCGCGGGTCGGTCATCGCATGCCGCTGGCGCGTACCGGTATCGGCAAGGCGCTGCTGCTGGATGACAACGTGGAGGAGTGGCAGCGCCTGTACGAAGTCAGTTTGCCGGTCGGCGGGAAAAGTCAGGCATGGCCGCAACACCCGGAACAGTCCTGGGCGCAGTTTGAGCAGCGCATGCGTGAATACGTGGTGGGCGGATATGCGTTCGATCTGGAAGACAACGAACCTTCTATCCGTTGCGTGGCGGCCCCCGTGCGCGATGCCAGCCGGCGCATCGTCGCCGGCATCAGCATCGCCAGTACCGTGCCCTACATGCCGTTGGAGAAAATGGCCGAGCTGATCCCTGTGATCAAACAGGTCGCAGCCCGGCTGTCAGCGGAGTTGGGCGCGAAAGCCTGATCAGGCTTTCAGGGTCGCCATGTCGATGACAAAGCGGTACTTCACATCACCGGCGATCATGCGGCTGTAGGCTTCGTTGATGTGGCGGATGTCGAGCATTTCGATGTCACAGCTGATGCCGTGCTCGGCGCAGAAATCCAGGACTTCCTGGGTTTCGGCAACGCCACCGATCAACGAACCGGCCAACACCTTACGGCCCAATATCAGCTTGGCGGCATTCACCGGAGGGTCCACCGGCTCGATCAGGCCCACCAGGATATGCACGCCGTCAAAGCGCAGCACGTCGAGGTAGGGGTTCAGGTCGTGCTGCACCGGGATGGTGTCCAGCAGGAAGTCGAAGTGCCCGGCGGCGGCTTTCATCTGCTCGGCGTCGGTGGACACAATCACGTGGTCGGCGCCTTGGCGACGACCTTCTTCGGCCTTGCTCGCGGAGCGGGTAAATAGAGTCACTTCTGCGCCAATCGCCTTGGCCAGCTTGATACCCATGTGACCCAGGCCGCCCATGCCCAATACGCCGACTTTGTCGCCAGCCTTGATGCCGTAGTGCTTGATCGGCGAGTACATGGTCACGCCAGCACACAGGATCGGCGCGGCGCTGGCCAAGTCGAGCTTGGCGGGGATCTTCACCACAAAGTGTTCACTGACCACGATGCTGTCGGAGTAACCGCCCATGGTGTTGCTGCCATCCACGCGGTCCGGGGTGGCGTAGGTCATGGTCGGGCCTTCCAGGCAGTATTGCTCCAGGTCCGATTGACAGGCTTCGCAGTGGCGGCATGAGTCGACCATGCAACCCACACCTACTAGATCACCGACTTTGTGCGCGGTGACGTTGGCACCGACGGCGGTGACTTTACCGACAATTTCATGGCCCGGCATCAACGGGTAGACGGCGATGCCCCACTCGTTGCGTGCCTGGTGGATGTCGGAGTGGCAGACGCCGCAGTAGAGGATCTCGATGGCCACGTCGTCGACGCGTGGGCTGCGGCGTTCGAAGGACATGGGGGCGAGGGGAGTGGTGGCTGATTGGGCGGCATAACCGATGGCGGTGTACATGTGAAACCTCGCACAAGGAATGATCAGGGAGGCGGCGCATTCTCCGCGCCGGGCCTGGGTGCGGCCATGGCGATTGCTCCGAGTCTCATGCCTATTCGTCCGGGAGTGCCCTGTGTTTGGATGCATCTGTCTTCAGACCTGCGATGATGGTCTCATCCCTTTTTCACGAAGTTTTTTGCCATGTTGTTGACTCGTCATCTCGACGCCAATGCTGCGCTGGTTGCCTTGATCAAGGGGCTTACGCCTTGCGACGGTTTTTCCCCGACGAACCTTCCCGGCGTGCAGGTATTGCGCGCCAGTTGCGACGTGGCGCGTGGGCCGCAGATCTATGAGCCGAGCCTGATGATCGTCGCCCAGGGCAGCAAGGTCGCCTATCTGGGCCCGCGAACCCTGGAGTATGGCGCCGGGCATTACTTGATCCAGGCGATGCCGGTGCCGTTCGAATGCGAGACCTTTGCCTTGCCGGATGCGCCGTTGTATGGCGTGACTGTGGGCATCGATCGCGTTGTGCTCGGCGAGTTGGTCATGGCCATGGGTATTCAAGCCGGGCCACCACCGGCAGCGCAGACGCTGGAGTCGATGAGCTCAGTGGTGCTGGATGACGCGATGCGCGGTTGTGTCGAACGGCTGTTGCAGTGCCTGCATGATCCGCTGGAAAGCCGGATCATGGGCCCTGCACGGGTGCGTGAATTGTTGTTCACCGCGTTGCGTGGGCCGCAGGCGGAAGTGTTGCGTGCGTTGGTGGAAC
>NZ_JBOICG010000707.1:0-16302 GCF_050739995.1 Pseudomonas sp.
ACCGCTATCGCAGGCAAGCCAGCTCCTACGTTGGAATGCATTCCAAATGTGGGAGCTGACTTGCCTGCGATGAGGCCAGACCGAACAACCTCAAGCCCGGAACTGCCCCAGACTGGCCTTCAACTGCGCCGCCAACCCATCCAGCACCTTGCCACTAGCGGTGGTCTCCTGCACCGCCTGCGCAGCACGCTCCGCCTGGGCATGGATCACCTCGACCCGGCCACGCACCGCATGGGCACCCTGGGCCTGGTGTTCGGCAGCGCGCGTCGCCAGACCAATCGCCGCATGCACCTGCTCAACCGACGCCTGCACGGTCTGCTGCAAGCGCACGCTGTCGCGCAACACCAGCAATCCTCCGTTGGCCTGGCGCCCGGCCTTGCCGATGGTCTCCACCGCCTCACGCGCGCCCTGCTGCAACGCCACGATATGGGCCTGAATGTCACCGGTAGAGCTTTGAGTCTTACTGGCCAGCGCCCGCACCTCGTCCGCCACCACCGCAAAGCCACGACCGGTCTCACCGGCACGCGCCGCCTCGATGGCGGCGTTCAGGGCCAGCAAGTTGGTTTGCTCGGCGATGCCATGGATCACCGTCAGTACAACTTCGATCTGCTCGCTCTGTTGCGCCAACCGCTCGATCACCTCGGAACCGGCCTGCACCTGCCCCGCCAACGCCTCGATCAAACCGCCAACCTCAGCTGACGTGCGCGAGTTCTCATCCGTGGCCTGGCGAATATCCACCACCTGCTGCAATGCCGCCTGCATGGCATGACTTTCGGCCTGAGCCTCATCCGCCATCTGCGACAGCGCGCGCAAGCTCTCGGCCACCTCGTCACGCTGCAAACCGGCCGCCGCATCAGCACCGGCATTGCGCAGGGTCATGGCGCCAATTTCCACGCCGGTACGCTGGGCCACGTCACCCGCCTCACGCACGATCGGTTGCAACTTATCCACAAAGCGATTGACCGCCGAGGCCATGGCGCCTATTTCGTCCTGGCTGTTGATTTGCACACGCTTGGTCAGATCGCCCTCGCCCGCTGCCAGATCGTCCATCGCCGCGATCAACAGCTTCAGGCGATTGACCACACGACGGCCCAACACGATGGCAATCAACAGCAGCACGCCGAAGCCGACAATGGCGAGCCCCATGCCGATGCGCCAACGCAAGGTTCCAGCAGCCTCCTGCACAGCGCTGGAAGTATTGGCGGTCATCTGGGTTGCAGTGGCTTGCGCCGACTGCAAGCGCGCGCCCATGGCGCTCGCACTGTCGGCAGCCGCGCCCTTGAGGCTGTCGCCCACCAGTTGATCACTGCTGGCAATCAGCGCGGCAAAGCGCTTATCCAGCGCAGCCAGGTCGGCCTCTACCGATGCAGTGGAAACCCCCATGATGACCTTGCCGATTTCCACGCCATTGGGGCTGATGGACGCCTCCACGTAATACACCGACGGGTCGTTCTTGGCGGCATTCAACACCTTGTCCAAGGCGCGGTCGCCCTGACCCTTTTCCAGCAGAGCCTGGTTGATCGGGTTCTCCCGGTTCAGATAACGGGTCAGATGCTCTCCCGCCGCGTCGTCGTACACCACGAACAGCACATTGGGATTACGCTGGGCACGCCGGGCAAACTCCGACAGGGTCGGCACGTCGCTGTCCCACATGGCGCGGGGGGCTACCGAGGCAAGCAGTTGCGCCATGTCATTGGCAGAGTCCTTCAGGTCTTTTTCCAGGGCCGCACGCAGTTGCTTCTGCTCTTCCTGCAGGCGCGACGATAAACCCGTGGTGAGACGCTGGCGCGTACTGGAAGACAGGCTGTCCAGGCTGGACGTGACCTCTTGGCCGGCTTGCGCCAACTCGCCCGACAGCTTCTGACTGTCGACACCCAGTCGATTGCCCAAATCGGCCTCAAGCGCAGTGACCGTGCTCCGCGTCAGAGCGACGGCCACCAGCACTTGCACCAAAAGAGCGATACCAAGGGTAACGAACACGGGTCGCAACAGACGGCTTTGTAACAGTGAGAGAACGGCAGACACTGGGAATCCCTCCACCCTGGGTGCCACTAATCTGATAGCACCGCGAAAGAAAGAAACATAGCAAGGGTCGTGCCGTTTGCCAGGCGCAAACGACAAAGGGCTCCCGAAGGAGCCCTTTGCTTTTTACATCAACAACTTATTAGGCGAACGGATGACGCAGAACGATGGTCTCGTTGCGGTCCGGGCCCGTCGAAATAATGTCGATCGGCGCACCGATCAGCTCTTCGACACGCTTGATGTAGGCACGAGCGTTAGCTGGCAGCTCTTCCAGGGCCTTGGCACCCACGGTCGACTCGGTCCAACCCGGCACTTCTTCGTACACAGGCTGCAGGCCTACGTAGCTGTCAGCGTCGGTCGGCGCAACGTCTTTACCTTCTGCATCTTTGTAGCCGACGCAGATGTTGATGGTTTCCAGACCGTCGAGCACGTCCAGCTTGGTCAGGCAGATGCCCGAGATGCTGTTCACATCGATAGCGCGACGCAGGATAACGGCATCGAACCAGCCACAACGGCGAGCACGGCCGGTGGTCGCGCCGAACTCGTGGCCTTGTTTGGCCAGGTGCGCACCAACTTCGTCGAACAGCTCAGTCGGGAACGGGCCGGAACCTACGCGGGTGGTGTAAGCCTTGGTGATGCCCAGGATGTAGTCCAGGAACATCGGACCAACGCCCGAACCGGTCGCAACGCCACCAGCGGTGGTGTTGGAGCTGGTCACGTACGGGTAGGTACCGTGGTCGATATCCAGCAACGAACCCTGGGCACCTTCGAACATGATGTCTTTGCCAGCGCGACGCAGGTCATGCAGCTCGGCGGTCACGTCCAGCATCAACGGCTTGAGCAGTTCAGCGTATTCCTTGCACTCAGCCAGGGTCTTGTCGAACTCGATGGCCGGCTCTTTGTAGTAACCCACCAGCATGAAGTTGTGGTAATCCACCAACTCACGCAGCTTGTCTTCAAAGCGCGGCATGTTGAGCAGGTCGCCCACACGCAGGCCGCGACGTGCAACCTTGTCTTCGTAGGCTGGGCCGATGCCGCGACCGGTGGTGCCGATCTTCAGCTCGCCACGGGCCTTTTCACGGGCCTGGTCCAGCGCGACGTGGAAGGACAGGATCAGCGGGCAGGATGGGCTGATACGCAGGCGCTCTCGCACCGGCACGCCTTTCTCTTCCAGCTTGGTGATCTCACGCAGCAAGGCGTCAGGTGCAACCACCACACCGTTGCCGATCAGGCACTGCACGCCTTCGCGCAGCACGCCCGATGGGATCAGGTGCAAGACGGTTTTTTCGCCGTCGATGACCAGGGTGTGGCCAGCGTTGTGGCCACCTTGGTAGCGCACTACGGCGGCAGCATGTTCGGTCAGCAGATCAACGATCTTGCCTTTGCCCTCATCACCCCATTGGGTGCCCAGGACTACGACATTCTTACCCATAACACTTGTCCTCATTCGCGCAAACTTGGTGCCGGCGATGGCCGGCAGGAAAACTCAAGAAGCCAGTGGCGATACTTGCCAAAGCCCGTTCTGCAGAATCAATTGCCGGTCGCAGTCCGCTTCACGGGCGGCGGCCAATGGCTGCCCAGGCAAGGCCTGGACGACACGCTGACCCTCACTGCGCAACTGGCAAACCTGCCGCCAGAGTGCTGCGTCCGTACTGTCGGGCATCCAGATGCCACCAGACGGCAGCTCGACCTCAGCACGCCCCAGGGTCACCAGGGTTTTCAAATCGGTGGAAAAGCCAGTCGCCGGACGCGCACGACCGAAATCAGCGCCGATATCGTCATAACGACCGCCTTGGGCGATGGCCTGGCCAACACCCGGTACAAACACGGCGAACACCACACCCGTGTGGTAGTGGTAGCCACGCAACTCGCCCAGGTCAAAATACAGCGGCAACTGCGGGAAACGTGCCGACAACTGCTCAGCAATCGCCTGGACGTCGTCCAATGCAGCCAAGACTGTTGCCGGCGCATTGGCCAAGCGCTCACGCGCAGCGTCCAACACTTCACGACCGCCGCACGGGTTCACCAGCGCACGCAGCATACCGGCGAGATCCGCAGGCACACCCTCGGTGAGGGCGATTACTTCGTCGATGGCCTTGCGTTGCAGGGCATCGAACAGTTGTTGTTCCACTTCACCGGACAAACCGGCCGCGCGGGCCAGGCCACGGTAGATACCGACGTGTCCCAGGTCCATGTGCACATCCGGCACATCGGCCAATTGCAGCATGGCCAGCATCAAACTGATCACTTCAACGTCGCTGCTCGGACTCGCATCGCCATACAACTCGGCGCCCAGCTGGATCGGGCTACGGGAGGACGACAAGGCACGTGGCTGCGCGTGCAACACACTACCGGCGTAGCACAGACGGCTCGGACCTTCGCGACGCAGAGTGTGCGCATCGATACGCGCCACTTGTGGCGTGATGTCCGCACGGAAGCCCATTTGCCGGCCCGACTGTGGGTCGATGACCTTGAAGGTGCGCAAATCCAGATCCTGGCCCGCGCCGGTCAGCAGGGATTCCAGGTACTCGATATGGGGGGTGACGACAAACTCGTAACCCCAGCTCTGGAACAGATCCAACACCTGGCGACGCGCTACTTCAATGCGCGCAGCTTCTGGTGGCAGTACTTCTTCGATGCCATCTGGCAGCAGCCAGCGGTCTACCGTTGCCATTACGCCAATCCCCTTTGATCCAGGCGGCCAGCCCTCGGCCGAGCCTTGAGTGAAGCAGAAAATACCCACCGCCTGCATAAACCACGCGCAAGAGCGACGTGACGAACGGCCTGCTAGCGGCCTCGTCGGGCACTTTCCTCGAAAAACCTGTCACGCCTGCCGAATCAAACATGCAGACGCAAAAAAGCCGGGAATTTCCCGGCTGCCGCATCATACACCCGTTTTCTGAAAGGATCACCCCGCCAGGCGTTTTAGCCGCCCGACGGAGTGCGCCTTAAAGTCACAGGCTTTTATTTGGCTTTTTCCAGGTAGCGGAAGAAATCGCTACTTGGGTCCAGCACCATGACGTCGGTTTTGTTCGCGAAGCTTTCACGGTAGGCACGCAGGCTACGGTAGAACGCGTAGAACTCCTGGTCCTGGCCGTAGGCCTTGGCGTAGATCGCCGCAGCCTGAGCATCGCCATCACCACGGGCCTCTTCAGACTCGCGATAGGCTTCCGCCAGCAGTACACGGCGCTGACGGTCGGCATCCGCACGGATACCTTCAGCCAACTCGTTACCCTTGGCACGGTGCTCACGGGCTTCACGCTCACGCTCGGTGCTCATACGCTCGAACACGCTGCGGTTCACTTCCTTCGGCAGATCGATGGCCTTGACCCGAACATCGACCACTTCGATGCCCAGTTCTTTTTCCGCCATCGTGTTCAGCGAACGCGTGATGTCAGCCATCAGCGCGTCACGCTCACCGGATACCACCTCGTGCAGGGTGCGCTTACCGAACTGGTCACGCAGACCCGATTCCAGACGCCGCGACAAGCGCTCGTCAGCAATCTGCTTGAGGCCGGAGGTCGCGGTGTAGAAACGCTCGGCATCCTTGACGCGCCACTTGGCGTAGGCGTCAACCATCACGGCTTTCTTTTCCAGGGTCAGGAAGCGCTGTGTCGGTGCATCCAGGGTCATCAGGCGAGCGTCGAACTTGCGCACCTGGTTGACGTAGGGGACCTTCACATGCAGACCCGGCTGGACATCCGCCTGGACCACGCGACCGAATTGCAGCAACACCGCACGCTCGGTCTGAGACACGATGTAGAAGCAGTTCCAGGCAGCGATGACCACGACGACACCCACAATCAGGGCTGTCAGCGATTTATTGCTCATCAACGACTCTCCCTGGTACGTGTTTGCTGTTGCAGCAAGTCAGCGGCCACACGGGCACTCGCTTCGTTGGCAGCGGCATTCGAACTGGTCGACGGCGCGCTGGTGCTGCTACGACCACCTTCGATCATCTTGTCCAGCGGCAGGTACAGCAGGTTGTTCTGCCCACCTTTGCTGCCGGTCACGAGAACCTTGCTGGTGTTGCTGAAGACTTCCTGCATGGTGTCCAGGTACAGACGCTCACGGGTGACTTCCGGAGCCTTGCGGTACTCGGCAACCAGCTTGGTAAAGCGATCAGCCTCACCCTTGGCGCGAGAAACCACTTCGTCGCGATAACCGTTGGCATCCTCGAGGATGCGCTGGGCCTGACCACGGGCTTCCGGCACGACGCCGTTGGCATAGGTTTCGGCCTGGTTGCGCGAACGCTGCTCGTCTTCACGGGCGCGGATCACGTCGTCAAAGGCTTCCTGCACTTCACGCGGTGCCGCTGCGCTCTGTACGTTCACCTGGGTGACAGTGATACCGGTGCGATAGGTATCGAGGAACCGTTGCAGGCGCTCCTTGATCTCGCTGGCCATCAATTCACGACCTTCGGTCAGCACCTGGTCCATCGCGGTAGAACCGACGACGTGGCGCAAGGCACTTTCGGTGGCGTGTTGCAGGCTGATTTCCGGCTGATCAACGTTCAGCACGAAGTCCTGCAGATTGCTGATCTTGTACTGCACGGTCAGCGGCACTTCGACGATGTTCTCGTCTTCGGTCAGCATCTGGCCTTGCTTGGTGTAGGCACGCTCACGCGTGACGTTCTCCATGTACTTCTTGTCGATCGGTGGGAAGTAGATGTTCAGGCCAGGCCCGACCGTCTCGTAGTACTTGCCGAAGCGCAGCACCACGGCTTGCTCCTGCTCGTCCACGACATACACGGCGCTGTACAGCCACACGGCCGCCAGCACGACAAGACCCAGGCCCAGCAGGCCATAGCCGCCACCCTTGCTTGTGCGACCGCCGTCGTCACCACCACTTTTTTTCCCACCACCGAACAACCCATTCAGGCTTTCCTGCAGCTTTCGGAAGGCCTCGTCGAGATCCGGTGGCCCCTTGCGGTCGCCATTATTGCGGCGCTTACCACCCCAAGGATCCTGATTATTCGAGTTGCCACCCGGCTCATTCCAAGCCATAGCGCTCTCCATCTGATAAAGCAAAGACGCACCCACGGCGCGCCGACCAATGCTACAGAATGCCTGCTACTGCGGCACAACCGCTTTTTCAGGCTTTTATTGCAAAGTGTGTTGTTCGATGAACTCTGCCGGTACAACGCCTTCACGGCTGACCAGCCGATTCAGCTCCGAGCGCGGCAATCGAACGGCCAGCAAGCTGACACCTTCTTCGTCGTGTTCTTCTTTCTGTACCGCGCCCAACTCGAAAAACTGAGCACGCAGTCGAGCAAAACGCTGAGGCAAGCGCAAGGTGCCGACAAACAAATCGCTGCCCAACAGCTCGGCAATAGCTTGTTCGAGCAATTCCAAGCCACTGCCATCACGCGCCGACAGCCAGACCCGCTGGGGCTTGCCGTTCTCGTCGCGCTGGATTTGTGGCTCTACGCCTTCAAGCAAATCGAGTTTGTTATAGACCTCGAGGATCGGCAAGTCCTGGGCACCAATCTCGCCCAGCACCAACATCACCTGCTCAATCTGCAACATACGGTCCGGTTCGGCCGCATCGATCACGTGCAACAGCAGATCCGAGTTACTCGACTCTTCGAGCGTAGACCGGAATGCTTCGACCAGCTTGTGGGGCAAGTGACGAATGAACCCCACGGTATCAGCCAAGACAATCGGCCCCAGGTCATCGAGGTCCAGACGGCGCAGGGTCGGGTCGAGCGTGGCGAACAGTTGGTCGGCCGCGTACACATCCGACTTCGTCACGTTATTGAACAGCGTGGATTTGCCGGCGTTGGTATAGCCCACCAAGGAAACGGTCGGGATATCCGCACGGGAACGGCCACGGCGTGACTGTTCGCGCTGGCTGCGCACTTTCTCCAGGCGACCCTTGATCTGGCGCAGACGCACCCGCAGCAGACGTCGGTCGGTTTCAAGCTGGGTTTCACCCGGGCCGCGCATACCGATACCGCCACCTTGACGCTCAAGGTGAGTCCAGCCGCGAACCAGCCGAGTGCTCATGTGGTCAAGCTGGGCCAGTTCAACCTGGAGCTTGCCTTCATGGGTACGGGCGCGTTGGGCGAAAATATCGAGAATCAGACCGGTACGGTCGATCACGCGACACTCGAAGACACGTTCGAGGTTACGTTCCTGACTGGGTGTGAGGACGTGATTGAAGATCACCAGATCGGCTTCTTCGGCGTGCACCAGGTCGCGCAGTTCCTCGACCTTGCCGCTGCCAATCAGGAATTTGGCGGTTGGCCGATGACGCGGCACGTTAAAAAACGCAACGGTCTCGGCGCCGGCCGAATTTGCCAACTCCTGAAACTCCTGCGGATCTTCGCGCGCCTCAGGGTCCTGTCCATCCAAGTGAACGAGGATCACTCGCTCACCACCACCGTGGCGCTCAAAGAACAAAGGAGACTCCTATCAGGCGTTACCTGGCTCAGCGTCACCCTGTTCATCACCGGCAGCGCTAGGCAGACGGATCGGACGAACTGGAACAACTGTCGAGATAGCGTGTTTGTAGACCATCTGGCTGACGGTGTTCTTCAGCAGGATCACGAACTGGTCGAACGACTCGATCGTGCCTTGCAGTTTGATACCGTTGACCAGGTAGATGGAAACCCCAACTTTCTCTTTACGTAAAGTATTCAAGTAAGGGTCTTGTAGCGAATGCCCTTTTGACATGTGTCGCACTCCTATAAGGATCAATAATAAAAAAGCGGAAAATAGATAGCTTATGGCCGTCACACCCCCAAGGATAGACGGCAATTGCAAGGACTCAGCTCAATATGGAGACCGTGCCCAAGTATTTCAAGGCGCGTGACAGATTGTCGCTGTCCAGGCTGTCCAACCAGTGCAAATCGCTCCAGCTGCGCAGCCAGGTGAACTGGCGTTTGGCCAATTGGCGCGTGGCGATGATGCCGCGCTCCTGCATTTCGGCCGACGTCAGCTTGCCATCCAGGTGATCCCAGACTTGGCGATAGCCTACAGCACGTATCGAAGGCAGCCCGGGATGCAGGTCACCTCTTGAACGCAGTGCTACGACCTCGTCCACAAACCCCTGTTCCAACATAATTGTGAATCTTTGTGCAATTCGTTCATGCAGCACCTGGCGATTTGCCGGAGCGATGGCCAGATTCGCCACAGTATAGGGCAATTGTGACTGTCCAGATGCGTCTGCATCAGCACTTTGCGCAGTTTGTTTCAGCCTGTGTTCAGTCATGGTCTGACCACTCACACGCCAAACTTCCAAGGCGCGCGTGAGGCGCTGGGGGTCGTTAGGGTGAATGCGTGCAGCAGAGACCGGATCGACAGCCGCCAACTGATCGTGCAGGGCTTGCCAACCAAGGCGCGCGGCCTCTTCCTCAAGCTCGGCACGCACCTGGGCGTCAGCCGGAGGCATATCCGCCAGACCTTCCTGCAAAGCCTTGTAATAGAGCATCGTGCCGCCCACCAGCAACGGGATATTACCCCGCGCAGTGATTTCAGCCATGGAGGCCAGGGCGTCGGTACGGAAGTCCGCCGCCGAATAGCTCTCGGCGGGGTCGATGATGTCGATCAGCTTATGCGGATATTGGGCCAACAACGCTTTTGAAGGCTTGGCGGTACCAATGTCCATGTCCCGGTAAACCAGGGCAGAGTCGACACTGATCAGCTCGCACGGCAACACCTTGGTCAGCTCGATGGCCAGGTCGGTCTTGCCGGCGGCCGTGGGGCCCATCAGGAAAATGGCGGGAGGCAAGGCACTCATCAACGACCGCGCAAGAACAGTTTGTCCAGATCGTCCAGGCCCATCTGGGTCCAGGTCGGTCGGCCATGGTTGCATTGGCCGCTGCGCTCGGTGTTTTCCATGTCGCGCAACAACCCGTTCATTTCCGGCAGGGCCAGACGGCGATTAGCGCGGATGGCGCCGTGGCAAGCCATGGTGCCAAGCAGTTCGTTGATGTGTGCCTGGATGCGGTCGCTGGTGCCGTATTCCATCAGGTCGGCCAACACGTCAGCCACCAGCCGATTGGCTTCGGCCTGCTTGAGCAGTGCGGGAATCTGGCGGATTGCCAGGGTTTCCGGCCCGAGGCGCTGCAATTCGAAACCCAGCTTCTGAAACACGCCGTGATGCTCTTCGGCGCAATCGGCTTCCCGCTGGCTGACCGCCAGGGACTCGGGGACCAACAGCGGCTGGCCGCTGAGACCTTCGCTGGCCATGGCGATCTTCAGGCGTTCGTACATAATCCGTTCATGGGCGGCATGCATGTCTACCAGCACCAGGCCGTGGGCGTTTTCCGCCAGGATGTAGATGCCCTTGAGCTGCGCCAGGGCATAGCCCAACGGTGGAATATCACCGCCGCCTTCCGGCAAGGCAACCGCCGCGCCCGGCTCGGCACCCGGCAGTGGCGCAAAAAACTCGCGATAGGCTGCTTGGGCCTCGGCTACCGGCACTGTCGACTGCGGACGCGGGGTGTATTGATACTGATAGCCAGCCCCCGAGCCGGAGCCCGGCGCCGTATAAGCAGGCTGTTGCTGTGGCGATTGCAGCAAGTTGGCGGCCAGGCTCATTTCGCCTTGGGGACCGAACTCACCCGCCTGCGGACCGCTTGGCCGCACCACCGCCGTCACAATCGGCGCAGACAACTGATCATCCGGTCGCACATCGCCCAGGGCGCGGTGCAGCGTGCCATAGAGGAAGTCATGCACCATGCGCCCGTCACGGAAGCGCACTTCGTGCTTGGTCGGGTGCACGTTGACGTCGACCACCGATGGGTCGACCTCAAAAAACAGCACAAACGTCGGGTGTCGCCCGTTGAACAGCACGTCGCGATACGCCTGGCGCACCGCGTGGGCCACCAGCTTGTCGCGCACCGCTCGACCATTCACAAAGAAGTACTGCAAGTCCGCCTGGCTACGGGAGAACGTCGGCAACCCGACCCAACCCCACAGGCGCAAGCCATTGCGCTCGATTTCAATCGGCAGCGCCTGCTCCAGGAAACCCGCGCCACATACCGCCGCGACACGGCGGGCGCGGGCGGCGTCGTCATTGGCTTCGTGCAGGCTAAGGATCGTCTTGCCGTTATGGCGCAGATGGAACGCCACATCGAAACGGGCCAGGGCCAGGCGCTTGATGACTTCTTGCAGGTGATCGAATTCGGTTTTTTCGGCCTTGAGGAATTTGCGGCGCGCCGGCGTGTTGAAGAACAGGTCACGCACTTCCACCGAGGTACCCACCGGGTGCGCAGCTGGCTGGACCCGAGGCGCCATGTCACGCCCTTCGGTCTCCACCTGCCAGGCCTGATCGGCGCTGCGGGTGCGGGACGTCAGGGTCAGGCGGGCCACGGAGCTGATAGAGGCCAGGGCCTCGCCGCGAAAGCCCAGGCTCATCACCCGTTCAAGGTCTTCCAGGTCGCGAATCTTGCTGGTGGCGTGACGCGCCAGGGCCAGCGGCAGGTCATCGGAAGAGATGCCGCTGCCGTCGTCGCGCACGCGCAAGAGTTTGACACCGCCTTGCTCCACGTCGACATCGATGCGCTTGGCGCCGGAGTCGATGCTGTTCTCCAGCAACTCCTTGATCACCGACGCCGGACGTTCAACCACCTCGCCTGCGGCAATCTGGTTGGCCAGGCGCGGGCTGAGCAGTTCGATGCGCGAGCCGCTGTTCAACTGTGATTCGCTCATTACTGCGCCGCCAATTCAGTGCCAGGAATGGTCAACACCTGGCCGACTTTCAATTCATCGGTCTTCAGGTTATTCGCGCTGCGCAACGTTGCGGGCGAAACCTGGAAGCGCACGGCCAGCATGGCCAGGGTGTCGCCGGGCTGCACGCGATGATCACGTGGGCCCTGGGCGATTTTCCCGGAGTCACGCAGCCAGGCAATGTAGGTGCCTGGCGGCGGGTTCTGCTGGAAGAACTGTCGGATACCAGCGCTGATCGAACGTGCCAGCGCTTGCTGGTGGCTGGCACTGGCCAGCTTGGACGCTTCATTGGAATTGGAGATAAACCCGGTTTCCACCAGGATCGACGGGATATCCGGTGACTTCAACACCATGAACCCTGCCTGCTCCACCCGCTGTTTGTGCAGCGAAGTGACCCGGCCGATATTGCTCAGGACCTTCTGGCCGACGTTCAGGCTGGAGGTCAACGAAGCCGTCATCGACAGGTCGAGCAGCACGCCGGCGAGCATTTTGTCCTTGTCATCCAGGGACACGTTGCCAGCCCCGCCGATCAAGTCGGAACGGTTTTCACTGTCGGCCAGCCAGCGGGCGGTCTCGGAAGTAGCACCGCGATCGGACAGCGCGAACACCGACGCACCGAAGGCGGCGGTCGAAGGTGCGGCGTCGGCATGGATCGACACGAACAGATCGGCCCCCTTCTTACGTGCGATTTCGGTACGGCCACGCAACGGAATGAAGTAGTCGCCGGTACGGGTCAGCTCGGCGCGGTAACCTTTCATCGCATTGACCTGGCGCTGCAGCTCACGGGCAATGGCCAATACCACGTCTTTTTCATGCTGGCCGCGCGAACCGGAAGCGCCGGGGTCTTCACCGCCGTGACCGGCGTCGATCACCACGATAATGTCGCGTTTGCCCGCAGGGGCTGGTGGGAGTGGCGGCAACTTGACCTGCGGCTGCGACGGGTTGACCGGCACGGCAGGTACTGTGGCAACGCTCGGGGTTGGCGCTGGCGGCGGGTTGGCATCGGCGGCGTTGTCGAACAGGTCGACCACCAGCCGGTTACCGTATTGGGCATTCGGCGCCAGGGAGAAGCTTTTCGGGGTCACGACCTTTTTCAGGTCGATAACCACACGCAGATCGGTCGGCGTACGCTGGGCCGAACGCATGGAGGTAATCGGGGTGTTGGCGGTGGACACCTTGAGCGGCGCGGCCAGGGTCGCACCGTTGATGTCGATCACCAGGCGATCGGGCGCCGTCAGGGTAAAGACGCTGTGCTGGACCGGACCAGACAGGTCGAACACCAGTCGCGTGTTATCCGGCGCTCGCCACAGGCGAACACTTTTCACCTGTGAAGCAGCCAGAGCATTGACAGTCATTGCCGCAAGCAACACTCCCACGACAGCAACCAACGCGCGAAAGCGCATACCTAACCCCACCAATTATTTGAATTCCAATGCCAAAGCGGCGCACCAAGACTGGCCGCGCGCGCCCTGGGGCAACAACTTCAACTGACGTCCATGCTCATGCGGCGTAATGGTAATGGTCATGTCAGGCTTTGGCAAAAAGCCTGTGCCTTTATCTGGCCACTCGATCAGGCACAACGCGTCTTCGTCGAAGTAATCCCGAATGCCCATGTACTCCAGCTCTTCAGGGTCAACCAGGCGATAAAGGTCGAAGTGGAAGGCTCGCACTTTGCCAATTTCGTAGGGTTCTACCAGAGTGAACGTAGGGCTTTTCACCGCCCCCGTGTGGCCCAAACCGCGAATAATGCCGCGCGAGAGGGTGGTTTTACCCGCGCCCAGGTCGCCCTCAAGAAAGATCAGCCCTGCACCCGCCGTCACCTGGGCAATGCAATGGCCGAACGCGACCATCGCGTCTTCATCGGCCAGAAAAAGGGTTACTTCAGACACGGCGACTGCTCCTCCAGCAATTGACGAATGGCAGGTATCAGGTCGCTGGCAGCCAGCCCACGACCAAAGGTGCCTTGGCGAGCCCCCGCCGTGGCGTGCAGCCACACAGCCAGGCAACTCGCCTCATAGGCCGGCATGCCTTGAGCCAACAAAGCGCCGACCAGGCCAGCCAGCACATCACCCAGCCCCGCCGCGGCCATCGCGGGATGGCCCTGATCACAACGGGCAACCCGGCCGTCCGGGCTGGCAATCAAACTGCCAGCACCCTTGAGGATAGCTACTGCATTGAATTTCTGGCTTAAAGCGCGCGCTACCTTAAGGCGATCGGCCTGAACCTCGGCTGTCGAGAGCCCCATCAAACGCGCCGCCTCGCCAGGGTGCGGGGTGATGACCGAGCCAGCCGGTAAGTTGACACCGCCCGTTGCCAGTTGATTCAACGCGTCCGCATCCCAGACCTGCGGCTGCCGGGCGTTGGCGGCAACCGACAACAGGCTTTTACCCCAGGACGCCTCGCCAAGGCCGGGGCCAATGACGATGACCGAGATTTTTTCCAGCAACCCCATCAGTTGGTTAGCCGAACTGACGCCAAGGGTCATGACCTCCGGCAAGCGCGCCAGGGCTGCCGGCACATGCTCAGGGCGCGTCGCCAGGGACACCATGCCGGCACCACTGCGCAAGGCGCTTTCCGCGCTCAGCAGCGCAGCGCCACCAAAGCCGCGGTCGCCACCGATGACCAACAGGTGGCCGAACTGGCCTTTATGGGCATCCGGGGCACGCGCAGCCAGTTGCGGCAAGTGGCCGGGCAACAGTGACTGAACGTCGGTTATTTCGTGTTTTATCTGCGGCATGCGTCTTCAAGCTCCGATGTCTGGCAGAATTATACGCATCTAACCCGTGGTTTCTCGTGTCTCATGCCTGCTATTACCTCCGATCTGCCCGCCCTCGCCCAATCGATCAAAGACTGGGGCCGCGAACTGGGCTTTCAACAAGTCGGCATCAGCGGCCTGGACCTGGCCGAGCATGAACAGCACCTGCAACGCTGGCTCGACGCGGGGTATCACGGCGAGATGGAATACATGGGCGCCCATGGCAGCAAGCGCTCTCACCCGGACGAGTTGGTACCGGGCACCTTGCGCGTGGTCTCGCTGCGCATGGACTACCTACCTGGCGACACACAAATGGCGCAATTGCTGGCCCAGCCGGAAAAAGCCTATATCTCGCGCTACGCCCTGGGTCGCGACTATCACAAGCTGATCAGAAAACGCGTGCAACAACTGGCCGACCGCATTCAGGCGCAGATCGGGCCATTTGGCTTTCGCGCGTTTGTCGACAGCGCACCAGTGCTGGAAAAAGCCATCGCCGAACAAGCCGGGCTGGGCTGGATCGGCAAAAACACCTTGGTACTCAACCGCAAGGCCGGCAGCTATTTCTTCCTGAGCGAACTGTTTGTCGACTTGCCGCTACCGGTAGATGCTCCCCACAGCACCGAGCACTGTGGGCGCTGCACCGCGTGCCTGGACATCTGCCCCACCAATGCCTTCGTCGGCCCCTATGTGTTGGACGCGCGCCGCTGCATTTCCTACCTGACCATCGAGCTCAAGAGCGCGATCCCCGAGGATCTGCGCCCGCTGATCGGCAATCGTGTATTCGGCTGCGATGACTGTCAGATCGTTTGCCCGTGGAATCGTTTCGCCCGCCCCACGGCCGAAGGCGATTTCAAGCCACGCCACAACCTGGATAACGCCGAACTGGCCGAGCTGTTCATGTGGGACGAGGATAAATTCCTCAACAGCACCGAAGGCTCGCCCCTACGCCGCGCCGGTTATGAGCGCTGGTTGCGCAACCTGGCGGTGGGCCTGGGCAATGCACCGTCGAGCATCCCGGTGCTGGAGGCGTTGAAGGCCCGCCGGGATTACCCGTCGGAGCTGGTGCGCGAACACGTCGAGTGGGCGTTGAACCAGCACGCTACGCGTTAGTGCACATCGTCGTTGTAGACGAACTTGGGCATTTCCCAGTGAAAGCGGATCGCCAGCAACCGCAATAGAAAACCACTGAACAGCGTCAGCAAAATCGCCTGTTCGCTCGGCAGCTCCAGATACAGGCACAGCATGTAGAACCAGGCGGCAAGGAACGAGACGCTGGCGTACAACTCACGACGGAAGATCAGGGGAATGTCATTGCAGAAGATATCCCGCAAAATACCGCCGAACACCCCAGTGATCACGCCACTGACCGAGGCCACCAGCATGCCGTGGCCCATTTCCAAAGCCGTCATGCAGCCGATCAAGGTGAACGCCACCAGCCCTACGGCGTCCAGCGCCAGGAACAGCGAGCGCAGGTGGCGCATCAGCGGCGCAATAAAGATCGTCACCAGCGCGGCGATAGAGGTCAGCACCAGGTATTCCGGGTGCTTGACCCATGTCAGCGGGTAATGCCCCAGCAATACATCACGCACCGACCCGCCACCCAGAGCGGTGACGCAAGCGATCAACACCACCCCGAACCAGTCCATGCCACGCCGCCCGGCGGACAGCGCGCCGGTCATGGCTTCGGCAGTAATGGCGATGAGGTAGAGCATCAGCAGCATGATGGCGGTCCTTCCAGAGAGGCGCGCAGTCTAATCATTTGGTGATGGCACCAAAAGGGGGCGTTCGGCGAAAGACCGCGTCGACTCTATCGCAGGCAAGCCAGCTCCCACATTTGGATTTGTGAAT
>NZ_JBOICG010000708.1:0-2182 GCF_050739995.1 Pseudomonas sp.
GTGCTGCATGGTTTTTTGCAGCAACGCAGCCAGGCGTTGCTGAGTGCATGAAGAAAGCTGTGCAGGGCTTGTTCCAGAGCGGTCCAGTCTGGTATTGCAGGGGTTGTGTTTCAACGCCACGAGGAGCCTTCCATGATTTACCGTACATTGGGCCAGTCCGGCTTGAAGGTCAGCGCACTGACGCTCGGCACCATGATGTTTGGCGAGCAGACCAGCACCGAAGATTCACTGCGCATCATCGACAAAGCCTGGGACCAGGGCATCAATTTTATCGACACTGCAGACGTCTACACGGGCGGACGCTCCGAAGAAATCGTGGGTGAAGCCATTGTGCGTCATCGCCAGGATTGGGTGGTGGCTTCGAAAGTCGGCATTGGCCCGGCAGATGGCTTGCCCAACCGCAATGGCTTGAGCCGCAAGCGTATCTTCAATGCGTTGGAAGCCAGCCTGGTACGCCTCGACACCGATTACCTGGATATCTATTACCTGCACCGTGAAGACCACGACACACCGCTTGAAGTGACGGTCTCGGCCATCGGCGACCTGATCCGCCAGGGCAAGATTCGCTACTGGGGCCTGTCCAACTATCGCGGTTGGCGCATCGCCGAGGTGATGCGCGTGGCCGAGCGTTTGGGCGTAGACCAGCCGATCATCAGCCAGCCGCTGTACAACATCGTCAACCGTCAGGCCGAGGTCGAGCAACTCACAGCGGCAGCCGCCTACGGCTTGGGCGTGGTGCCGTACAGCCCGCTGGCCCGTGGCGTGCTCAGCGGCAAATACGCCCCCGATGTGACACCCGAGGCCGGCAGCCGTGCGGCGCGCCAGGACAAGCGCATCCTGGAAACCGAATGGCGCGTGGAGTCATTGCGTATTGCCCAGCAGATTCAGCAATACACCCAAGGGCGCGGCGTAGGGATCGTTGAATTTGCGATTGCCTGGGTGCTGAACAATTCGGCGGTGAGTTCGGCGATTGTCGGGCCGCGTACAGAGGCGCAGTGGGATGCGTACACCGGGGCGCTGGATGTGAAAATCACGGCCGAGGATGAGGTGCTCATCGACTCGCTGGTGACGCCGGGGCATTCGTCCACGCCTGGGTTCAACGATGTCAGCCACTTTGTGTCGGGTCGAATCGCGCGCAGTTGAGCCCTATTGCAGCCGACTCCAGGGAGGGTCGTGGGAAAATTTTCCGCGACCGCCCCAAAACAGCGCACCTGTCTCTCGCCAAAAGCACCATAATCTCCCACCTCTTTGTATCAATCTGTTTTCGCGAGGACTGCGTGTCTAAAGGTGTTGTGTTATCGGTCTTGGCCTCGGTGCTGTTTGCCGTGATGTATTACTTCACATCACTGCTGACGCCCTTGAGTGGCCTGGAGATTTTCGGCTGGCGGATGCTGCTGACCGTGCCGTGCATGACGGTGTTCATGATCGTCAGCGGCGAGTGGCGCCGTGTGTGGGAACTGTTACGGATGCTGGCGGGAAAGCCACGCCTGGTGGGCGGAGTGCTGTTGTCGTCAGCCTTGCTGGGTGTGCAGTTGTGGTTGTTCATGTGGGCGCCACTGAATGGGCGCAGCCTGGATGTGTCGGTGGGGTATTTCCTGCTGCCACTGACGATGGTGCTGACCGGGCGCCTGGTGTACGGCGAACGTTTGTCTCGTTTACAACAGATCGCAGTGGTGTTCGCCGCGCTGGGCGTCCTCAATGAGTTGTATCAGGCTGGCGGATTCTCGTGGGCAACGCTGGTCGTGATTATCGGGTACCCCGTGTATTTCGTGGTACGCAAATACCTGACGACGGATCATCTGGGTGGTCTGTGGCTGGACATGGCGCTCATGCTGCCGGTGGCCTGGTGGTTCGTGCAGCACGGTGAACAGGGTTTTGCCGTTCTCGATGTGCACCCCAAGCTGTACGCGCTGATTCCAATGCTGGGCTTGATCAGCGCCTCGGCGTTGGTGAGCTACATCATCGCCAGCCGTTTGCTGGCATTCAGCCTGTTCGGCCTGCTCAGTTACGTGGAGCCGGTGCTGTTGCTGGCCGTGGCACTCTTGTTGGGCGAAGGCATCAAGGGCGGCCAGTGGCTGACTTACATCCCGATCTGGCTGGCGGTGATGGTGTTGGTGTTCGAAGGGTTCAAGCATTTGGTGCGTCAGCGTAAAGCCTGATTCACAGGCAATAAAAAGCCCGG
>NZ_JBOICG010000709.1:0-3164 GCF_050739995.1 Pseudomonas sp.
GTTCGGTATCCTCATCGCCATCCTCGGCAGCTATTCGCTGCGCAAGGTCGACTCGCGCCTGCGCGACTTCGTCAACGCCTTCGCCAATATGACCAGCAACTTCGCCGGGGTGCCGCTGGCCTTCGCCTTCATCATCATCCTGGGCTTCAACGGCGCCATCACGCTGCTGCTGAAACAGGCGGGCATCATCGAGGACTTCAACCTCTATTCGAAGACCGGCCTGATCATCCTCTACACCTACTTCCAGATCCCACTCGGCGTGCTGCTGCTCTACCCGGCGTTCGATGCCTTGCGTGAAGACTGGCGCGAATCGGCCTCGCTGCTCGGCGCCAGCGGCTGGCAGTTCTGGCGGCATATCGGCCTGCCGGTGCTCACCCCGGCACTGCTCGGCACCTTCGTGATCCTGCTGGCCAACGCACTGGGCGCTTATGCCACGGTGTACGCGTTGACCACCGGCAACTTCAACGTACTGCCGATTCGAATCGCGGCGATGGTCTCCGGCGACATCTCCCTCGACCCGAACATGGCCAGCGCCCTGGCCGTTGTACTGGTGGCACTGATGACCGTGGTCACCGTGGTCCATCAACTCCTGCTCAAGAGGAGCTACCATGTCTCGCGCTGAAGCCGGTCCGGCCTCCCTCTACCATCGGGTGGTGGTGTGGCTGTTGTTTGCAATCCTGGTGTTGCCGTTGGTAGGCACCTTCATTTACTCCATCGCCAGCAGTTGGTCGGCGACCATCCTGCCCGCCGGGTTTACCGTGAAATGGTACGTGCAGCTGTGGAGCGACCCGCGCTTCCTGGCGGCCTTCGGCCAATCGTTGCTGGTGTGCGTGGGTGCGCTGATCCTGTCGGTGGTGTTGATCCTGCCCCTGCTGTTCGTGGTGCATTACCACTTCCCCAAGCTCGACGCATTGATGAACATCCTGATCCTGCTGCCCTTCGCGGTACCGCCGGTGGTGTCGTCGGTCGGCTTGTTGCAACTCTACGGTTCGGGGCCGATGGCGATGGTGGGCACGCCGTGGATTCTGATCGGCTGCTACTTCACCGTGGCGCTGCCGTTCATGTACCGGGCGATCACCAACAACCTGCAAGCGATCAACCTGCGCGACCTGATGGACGCCTCCCAACTGCTCGGCGCCAGCACCTGGCAGGCGGCGATCCTGGTGGTGCTGCCGAACCTGCGCAAAGGCCTGATGGTGGCGCTGCTGCTGTCGTTCTCGTTCCTGTTCGGTGAGTTCGTGTTCGCCAATATCCTCGTGGGTACGCGCTACGAGACCCTGCAGGTGTACCTGAACAACATGCGCAACAGCAGCGGCCACTTCACCAGCGCCGTCGTGATTTCCTATTTCTTCTTTGTGCTGGTGCTGACCTGGGCCGCCAATATCTTGAACAAGGACAAAAGCCAATGAGCTTCGTCAGCGTCCAACACCTGCAAAAAGGCTACGCCGGCACCCCGGTGTTCAGTGACATCAACTGCGAAATCGCCAAGGGCGAGTTCGTCACTCTGCTCGGCCCGTCCGGTTGCGGCAAGTCGACCCTGCTGCGCTGCATCGCCGGGTTGACCTCGGTGGACAGTGGGAAAATCCTGCTGGACGGCCAGGACATCGTCCCGTTGAGCCCGCAGAAACGAAACATCGGCATGGTGTTCCAGAGCTATGCGCTGTTCCCCAACATGACCGTGGAACAGAACGTCGCCTTCGGCCTGCGCATGCAGAAAGTCAATGCCGACGACAGTCACAAGCGCGTACAGGAAGTGCTGCAACTGGTGGAACTCAAGGACCTCGCCGGCCGCTACCCGCATCAGATGTCCGGCGGCCAGTGCCAGCGCGTGGCCCTGGCTCGCTCCCTGGTGACCCGCCCACGCTTGTTACTACTGGATGAGCCGCTGTCGGCACTGGATGCGCGGATTCGCAAACACCTGCGTGAACAGATCCGTCAGATCCAGCGTGAACTGGGCCTGACCACGATCTTCGTGACCCATGACCAGGAAGAAGCCCTGACCATGTCCGACCGCATTTTCCTGATGAACCAGGGCAAGATCGTGCAAAGCGGCGACGCTGAAACGCTCTATACCGCGCCGGTAGACGTATTTGCCGCCGGGTTTATCGGCAACTACAACCTGCTCGACGCCGACAAGGCCAGCCAGTTGCTGCAACGCCCGATCAGCGGGCGTATCGCAATTCGCCCGGAAGCCATAGAACTGAGCCGCAGCGGCGAGCTGGACGCATTGGTGCGCAGCCACAGCCTGCTGGGCAACGTAATTCGCTACCGCATCGAAGCGCGCGGCGTGGAATTGGTGGTGGACGTGCTCAACCGCTCGGCCGACGATCTGCACCCCGACGGGCAGCGCCTGGCACTTTCCATCGACCCCAGTGCGTTGTGTGAAGTAGCCTGATGCAACGATTGACTTGAGAGAGCGTGACGGATGGCATTGGTAATTTTTGATCTGGACGACACCCTGATCCATGGCGACTGCGCCACCTTGTGGAGCGAGCAGATGGGCCGCCTCGGCTGGGTCGACCCTGAGTCGTTCATGCGCAAGAACGACGAACTGATGGACGCCTACAGCCAGGGCAAGCTGTTGATGGAAGACTTCATGGATTTCAGCCTGGAGCCGATGATTGGCCGCACGCCGGAAGAAATCGAGCACTTGGTGGAGCCGTGGGTCGAGGACGTGATCGAGCCGCTGATCTACAGCGACGCCACCAAGACCATCGCCCGCCACCGTGCGAATGGCGACCGGATTCTGGTGATTTCCGCCTCGGGCACCCACCTGGTCGGGCCGATTGCGGCACGCATCGGTATTGATGAAGTGCTAGGCATCAACCTTGAAGTCAACCATGGCGTGTACAGTGGTCGTACCGTGGACGTACTGACGTACCGCGAAGGCAAGATCACGCGGTTACTGCAATGGTTGGAGCAGGAAGGCGAGACGTTGGACGGCGCTTACTTCTATTCGGATTCGCGAAACGACTTGCCGTTGTTGAGCAAGGTCGAATACCCGCAGGTGGTGAATCCGGACCCGGTGTTGCGTGCCCACGCCGAACAGGCTGGCTGGCCGATTCATCATTGGGTCTGACACGGGATGGCTTGAATTGGAATCCAATCAACTGTGGGAGGGGGCTTGCTCCCGATGGCGGTGCATCAGATGAAACATTCTTCAC
>NZ_JBOICG010000710.1:0-12657 GCF_050739995.1 Pseudomonas sp.
CAAGCCAGCTCCCACAAGAGATCGGATTTACCAGGCAGGATTATGTTGTGAGTGGATCTATCTATGAGTGACAGCTACCTTTCGTTCGTCAACTCCCCCTGGGGCCGTCGCCTGGCCCAGGCCATCGGCCTGCCGCAACCCTTGCCGCTGCAACGTCATCGCAGCGGCCAGCAGGGGCTGGCCAACCCGGTGATCATCGCCGGGGCAGGGCACCTGGTTCCTCGGGTGCAACAGATCTTCACCGCCACCGACACGGTCGCCGCTACCCCGGCAACCCTCACGGCGCCGTCCACGCTCAAGGTGCAGGGCGCGGTGTTCGACGCCAGTGGCGTGGCGGATGTCGCACAGCTCGACGAGCTTTACCTGTTCTTCCACGCCAACGCCAAGCGCCTTAGCCACCACGGTCGTGTGGTGGTGCTCGGCACCGCGCCAGAACATTGCAAAGACTTGCCCCAGGCCATTGCCCAGCGTGCCCTGGAAGGGCTGGTACGTTCGCTGGCCAAGGAGTTGCGACGGGCGATCACCGTGCAATTGATTTACGTGGCGCCGGGTGCCGAAGAGGCGTTGGACAGCAGCCTGCGCTTCTTCCTGTCCCGTCGCTCGGCCTATGTGTCGGGGCAAGTGGTGCGCCTGGAAAAACCGGTGGAAGGCCACGTCACCGTCAATTGGGACAAACCTTTCGCCGGTCGCCGCGCCCTGGTCACCGGCGCCTCCCGGGGCATCGGCCTGGCGATTGCCCAAGTGCTGGCCCGCGACGGTGCCCATGTGGTGTGCGTCGATGTGCCCCAGGCCCAGGAAGCCTTGCAGCAAACGGCCAGCAGCGTGGGTGGTTCGGCCTTGCCGCTAGACATTACCGCAGCGGACGCCGCCGCTTTGCTGCAGGCCCATGCCAGCCAATACGGGGCCTTTGACGTGGTGGTGCACAACGCCGGAATTACCCGCGACAAGACCATCGCCAAGATGTCCGAAGCGGCCTGGCGCGACGTGCTGGCGGTCAACCTGCAAGCACCGTTGCAATTGAGCGAAGCGCTGCTGAACAGTCAGGGCCTCAACCCGGGCGGGCGTATTGTGTGTGTGTCATCGATCTCCGGGATTGCCGGCAACCTGGGGCAAAGCAATTACGCCACCTCCAAGGCCGGCGTCATTGGCCTCGTGCAGGGGTTGGCTCCGCGTGCGGCCGCGCAACAGGTCACGGTCAACGCCGTGGCGCCGGGGTTTATCGAAACCCAGATGACCGCGAAGATCCCGCTGATGATTCGCGAAGCGGGGCGGCGCATGAACTCGTTGTCCCAAGGCGGCCAGCCGATCGACGTGGCCGAGACCATCGCCTGGCTGGCGCATCCGGCGTCCGGTGGGGTCAACGGCCAGGTCGTACGTGTGTGCGGTCAAAGCCTGCTGGGAGCCTGAACCATGGATTACGTGACCCAAATCATTGACCCACTGCCGTCGCGTACGCAGCTATTGCTGGACGGTATGCGTGGGCTGCGCAAGCCCAAGCTCGACGGCGACCCGTTGCTGCCCAAAGAGCGACTGGTGCGCTCTGCCGTGGAGCTGTCGGCCAATGGCATCGCCGCTTTTGGTCGCGCCTGTGGCTTTCGCCGTGAGCAGGGCGTGCCGCTGTCCTATCCCCATGTGCTGGCGTTTCCCTTGCATCTGATGCTGCTGACTCGGCCGAGCTTCCCGTTCCCAGCCAGCGGCATGGTGCATTTGGCCAATCGCATTCGTCAGCATCAGCGGCTGGAGGAAGGCCAGGCCCTGCGCCTGGAAGTCTACTGCGAGCGCTGGGTTGCCCATCCCAAGGGCCAGGCGCTGAGCATTGCCACCCGCGCCTACAGTGCGGGCACCTTGGTGTGGGAGAGCGACAGCCTGTACCTGCGCCGTGACGTGAGTCATCCCGTCGGCGAACCTTGGGATGACGTGTTGCCGTTGCAGGACGAGGGCCTGTTGCGCACCCAGCGCTGGGTGTTGCCCGCCGACCTGGGCCGACGTTTTGCCCAGGTGTCGGGGGACTTCAACCCGATTCACACCTCGGTGATCGGCGCGAAAATCTTCGGCTTTCGCCGCGCCATCGCCCATGGCATGTGGACCCTGGGCCGCGCACTGGCCGCCCAGCAACCGCCGGGTGGATTGGAGCAGGCGCAAGCGCATTGCGACTTCAAATTGCCGATCTTCCTGCCCGGCCAGGTCGCGCTGTGGAGCCATCCTGTGACCAGCCCGCGCCGTGAGTTTGAAGTGCGCAATTTTGCGGGTGATAAACCCCATATGCGCGGCTTGTTTATCTGGAATGAGACCTGTCGATGAGTGACTACAGCTTTAACCCGGCCCCGACCCGTCGCGTGGCGATCATCGGTGGCAACCGTATTCCGTTTGCCCGCTCCAACACGGTGTACGCCCACGACAGCAACCAGGACCTGCTGGTGGCTGCACTGCAAGGCCTGGTCGACCGCTATAACTTGCACGGCCAGCGTTTGGGTGAGTTCGCCGCGGGCGCGGTGATCAAGCATTCGCGAGATTTCAACCTGGCGCGTGAGTCCTTGCTGTCCACGACGTTGTCGCCACAAACACCCGCCTACGACGTGCAGCAAGCCTGCGGTACGGGTCTGGAAGCCGCCTTGCTGGTGGCCAATAAAATTGCGCTTGGCCAGATCGAAGTGGGCATTGCTGGCGGCTCCGACACCACCTCCGACGCCCCCATCGGCATCAATGAGTCAATGCGTCACAGCTTGCTCGCAGCCAACCGCGCCAAAGGCGTGGGCAACAAGGTGAAGGCGTTGCTGAAGCTGCGTCCGTCGATGTTCTTCAAGCCACTGCTGCCGCGTAATGGTGAGCCGCGCACAGGTTTGTCCATGGGCGAGCACTGTGAAGAGATGGCCAAGCGTTGGCAGATCAAACGCCTGGCACAGGATGAACTGACCCTCACCAGTCACCAGCGTCTGGATGCCGCTTACCAGCGCGGCTTCTTCGATGACCTGATCAGCCCCCATCGCGGCCTGGCGCGGGATAACAACCTGCGCGCCGACACCAGCCTGGAAAAACTCGCCGGCCTGGCCCCGGCCTACGACCGACAAGACGGTACGCTCACGGCGGGCAACTCCACGCCGCTGACCGATGGCGCCTCGGTGGTGTTGTTGGCCAGTGAAGAGTGGGCGGCCGCCAAGGGGTGGCCGGTGCTGGCCTACCTGCGCACTGGCGAAACTGCAGCGGTGAATTTTGTCGACGGCACTGAAGGCCTGCTGATGGCCCCGGCCTACGCGGTGCCGCGCATGCTCAAGCGCGAAGGCCTGAGCTTCAGTGACTTTGATTTCTTCGAGATCCACGAAGCCTTTGCTGCCCAAGTGTTGTGCACGCTCAAGGCCTGGGAAGACGCCGATTATTGCCGCGAACGTCTAGGCTTGGATGCACCGCTGGGCGCCATTGATCGCGCCAAGATGAACGTCAACGGCGGCTCGCTCGGCTGCGGCCACCCCTTTGCAGCCACCGGAGGCCGGCAATTGGCGGCGCTGGCCAAGATCATCCATGAGAACGGCGGCGGGCGCGGCCTGATTTCCATCTGCGCGGCAGGCGGGCTGGGCATTACCGCCATCGTCGAGAAGTAGCTCTATCAAAAACAACAACAAGGAGACTGCCATGAACGCTGTAAGCCTGGAACAAGCCGAACGGGTCTGGTTGAACGCTTACCTGCCCGGCGTGCCGGCCGACATCGACGCCGGTATCGAGGACTACCCGTCGCTGCGCGAGGTGTTCCTGGAGCACCTGGACAAATTCCGCGAGCGGGTCGCCTATGTCAGCATCGGCACCGAAATGACCTACGCCGATTGGCAGGTGCAAGGTACGGCGTTTGCCGCCTGGCTGCAGGGCCAGGGCGTGAAGAAGGGCGACCGCGTGGCGCTGATGATGCCCAACTGCCTGCAATACCCTATCTGCCTGTTGGGCACGATCCTGGCCGGCGCGGTGGTGGTCAACGTCAACCCGTTGTACACCTCCCATGAGCTCAAGCATTTGCTCAAGGACAGCGAAGCTGAAACCGTGGTGATCTTCGAAAACTTCGCCCACACCCTGGAAAAGGTCATCACCGGCAGCAGCGTCAAGCGCGTGGTGATCGCCGCCATCGGCGATTTGCTCGGCACCTTCAAGGGCGCGGCGATGAACTTCATCCTGCGCAGCGTGCAGAAACAGGTGCCAGCGTTCAAGCTGCCAGGGGCGCTGCGCTTCAATCAGGTGCTGAAGCAGGGGCGGGCACAGTCTCATTCTCCTGTCACGATGGCCCTCGACGACCTGGCCTTCCTGCAGTACACCGGTGGCACCACGGGCGACGCCAAGGGCGTGATGCTCAGCCACCGCAATATCATCGCCAACCTGCTGCAAGCCAAGGCGTGGGTCGGCGATCAATTGGACCAGAACCAGCAGGAAACCAACGTCACCTTGCTGCCGCTTTACCACATCTTTTCCCTGACGGTGAACTGCCTGATGTTCATGTGCCTGGGCGGGCGCAACATCCTGATTGCCAACCCACGGGATGTGAAGCGGGTGCAGATGATCCTGCGCAAGGAGCGCTTCAACGGCATCGCTGGAGTCAACACGTTGTTCAATGGCTTGCTGGAAAACAAGGAATTTTGCGCACGGGACTTTTCCGCGCTGCGCATGGTGATCGCCGGCGGCATGGCCACGCACACGGCGGTGGCCAAGCGTTGGAAGGAAGTGACCGGGTTGCCGATCATCGAAGGCTACGGCCTCACCGAGTGCTCGCCGGTGGTGAGCATCAGCCCCATCGACATTGCGCACATGCGCGAGATGGAGTTCACCGGCAGCATCGGCGTGCCGTTGCCGTCGACCTGGGTGCGGTTTATACGCGAGGATGGCGAGCTGGCCGATATCGGTGAACAAGGTGAGCTGCAAGTACGTGGCCCGCAGGTGATGCAGGGTTATTGGAAGCGACCCAAGGAAACCGCCGAAGTGCTGGATAGCGACGGCTGGTTGTCGACCGGCGATATCGGTGTGATGGACGACCGTGGCTATATTCGGCTTGTCGACCGCAAGAAAGACATGATCCTGGTCTCCGGTTTCAACGTGTACCCCAATGAAATCGAAGACGTCGTGGCGTTGCATCCAGGTGTGGGCGAGGTGGCGGCCATCGGTGTGGAAGATCCCGTGAGCGGGGAAAAGGTGAAGATCATCGTGGTGCGCAAAGACCCGAACCTGACGCAGGAACAGATCCTTGTGCATTGCCGGGAGTATCTGACGGGGTACAAGGTGCCGAGGTATGTGGAGTTTCGCAGTATCGAATTGCCCAAGACCACCGTGGGTAAAGTCCTGCGCCGAGCCTTGCGCTGATTGTCAGGTGTAGGTGGTCTAAATGTGGGAGGGGGCTTGCCCCCGATAGCAATGTGATAGCCAGCTTATGTGTGGCTGACACTCCGCCATCGGGGTAAGCCCCCTCCCACATTGGAGCAGTGTTGGGTTTCAGACGGCGTTTACTTTGACCCAGCGTTCTTCCCTGGCCGCGATACGAATCGCCGTCGCCAACCGCTCCACCGCCCATGCCGCTTCGAAGTCAGTGCCATCCGTTCCTTGACCCGCCACGGCCATGATCAACTCCTGCACCTCCAACGTCTTCAGCTCGTTATAGCCCAACTGATGCCCCGCCGCCGGGCTGAACGCCGCGTAGCCGGGCAGGGCGGGGCCGGCCAGCAGGCGTTGGAAACCGTCCTGGCCGACACGGCACAGGCGAAGTTCATTCAAGCGTTCCTGGTCGAAGGCCAACGTACCTTTAGTCCCGCTGATCTCAAAGCTCAGGTGGTTCTTGTAGCCATGCTTGAGCCAACTGCTGCTCACCGTGCCACGTGCGCCGTTGGCGAAGCGCAGCAGGGCGTGCACCTGATCGTCCACCGCGATGGTTTTCAGCTCGCTGCTACCTGGGGCGGCAGGGCGTTGGGCGTGCACGGTGTGGGTATCGGCGCACACGCTGACCACATCGCCCACCAGGTAATGCGCCATCGACAGCAGGTGGCTGCCCAAGTCAGCCAGCGCACCGCCGGCATGGGCGACTTCGCAGCGCCATGACCAGGGTGAGGCGGGGTCGGCCATGAAGTCTTCGCTGAACTCGCCCTGGAAGCTGATGATCTCGCCCAGTTCGCCATTGGCAATCATCTGCCGCGCCAAGCTGATCATCGGGTTGTGCTGGTAGTTGTAGCCGACTCGTGTCACGACCCCGGCGGTGCTGGCCGCGCGGCGCATGGCATCGGCCTGCTCCAGGCTCACGGCCAGGGGTTTCTCGCAGTACACCGCCTTGCCCGCCGCAATGGCGGCCATGGCCATGGGGAAGTGCAGATGATTGGGGGTGGTGATGGCTACCACATCGACCTTGGGGTCATTGATCAACGCCTGCCAGTCGCCATGGGCCTGGGCAAACCCCCAGGCGGTGGCGCAGCGCTGTGCGCGTTCGGTGTCGGCATCGGCCAGGGCGGCCAGCTTGAGGGTGACCGGTAATTCGAATACAGCACGGGCATTGTTGAACGCCAATGCATGGGCGCGGCCCATGAAGCCTGTGCCGATCAAACCGATTCCGAGTTCACGCATAGCCGTGGTCCTTTGGATTATTGTTTTCAGGAATGGCATTAATGGAATAAAAATTCCTAAAATTCAATAGGTGGAATAAAAATTCATTAATCAGTCAGGGTAATGCAGCGATATTCAGGGCAATGCCAAATGCCATCAGTTAACAAAAGATAACGTAGCGCCGATTGTCAGACGATTCGAAAGCCCGATAGGATGGCCCCTGCTTCCGCCAGACGCTCTAGATTGCAGGTTTCAGCGCCGAGGAAAGCCCCTAACAATAATAAATGGGAGAAAGGTCTATGAGTGAGCCTGTCATGGGTTGGGTTGTTTGCCGCCCACGCGCCGCACGCAGGGTTGCGATGCTGGCCACAGCGCTCTCGCTGCTTGGAGCCGTCGCGTTGCCGACTGCCGTCCACGCCGCCAGCGATACCCCCGCCGCCGCGGTGTTTGCGATTGAATCCCCCAAGGCCTCCAAGGGCCTGATGATCGATGTGGCACATGCCGGCAAACGCCTGGTGGCGGTCGGTGACCGTGGGCACATCCTCTATTCCGATGACCAGGGCAGCACCTGGACCCAAGCCAAGGTCCCCACCCGGCAGTTGCTTACCGCAGTATTTTTCGTCGATGACAAGCAAGGTTGGGCGGTAGGTCATGATGCGCAGATTCTTGCCAGTACCGACGGCGGCGCTACCTGGGCCCAGCAATATCAAGACCTCAAACGCGAAGCGCCGCTGCTTGATGTCTGGTTCAAAGACACCAGCCACGGCCTGGCCGTCGGTGCCTACGGTGCGTTGATCGAAACCAACGACGGCGGCAAGACCTGGGAAGACGTCAGCGACCGCCTCGACAACGAAGACCAATACCACCTCAACGCCATCGCCTACATCAAGGACGCCGGCCTGTTCATCGTCGGCGAACAGGGCAGCATGTTCCGCTCCCGCGACGACGGCCAGACCTGGGAAAAACTTGAAGGCCCTTACGAGGGATCGCTGTTTGGCGTGATCGGTACTGCCCAGCCGCAAACCCTGTTGGTCTATGGCCTGCGTGGCAACCTGTACCGTTCTGTGGACTTCGGCAGCACCTGGGAGCAGGTGGAGTTGAACGCAGCGCGTGGGGCGTTGGAGTTCGGCCTGTCGGGCGCTACGTTGCTGGATGACGGCGCTATCGTCGTGGTCGGCAACGGTGGCAGCGTGGTGGTCAGCCATGACGACGGGATGACTTTCAGTGTGTTCAACCGTCCGGATCGCATTTCGCTGTCGTCTGTCACGGCAGCAGGCAATGGCAACTTGATTCTGGCCGGGCAGGGTGGCGTTCGTGTTGCTACGCCGACTGGCGCAGAACTCGTAAAACAATAATAAGGGCGGGGAAAGAATGAGCAGTCATCACAACGATAAAGCGACCCTTCTTGAGCGCCTGATCTTCAACAACCGCCCGGCAGTGATCGTGATCTGCCTGCTGGTGAGTATTTTCCTGTTCTGGCAGGCGACCTTGATCCGCCCGTCCACCAGCTTTGAAAAGATGATCCCTCTCAAGCACCCCTTCATCGAAAAGATGATGGAGCACCGCAATGACCTGGCCAACCTGGGCAACACGGTGCGGATCTCGGTGGAAGCCAAGGACGGTGACATCTTCACTAAGGAATACATGGAGACCCTGCGTCAGATCAACGACGAGGTGTTCTACATCTCTGGCGTCGACCGCTCAGGCCTGAAGTCGCTGTGGAGCCCCAGCGTGCGCTGGACCGAAGTGACCGAAGAGGGTTTTGCCGGCGGTGAAGTGATCCCGCAGAGCTACAACGGCTCACCGGAAAGCCTCGACCAGTTGCGCAATAACGTGCTCAAGTCTGGCCAGGTCGGGCGCCTGGTGTCTAATGACTTCAAGTCGAGCATCGTCGATATCCCATTGCTGGAGTCCTACCCGGACCCGCAGGACCAGGGCAAGCTGCTGGCCCTGGACTACCGCAAGTTCTCCCATGAACTTGAAGACAAGATCCGCGATAAATTCGAAGCGCAGAACCTTAACGTCAAGATTCATATCGTCGGTTTCGCCAAGAAGGTCGGCGACTTGATCGATGGTTTGGTGATGGTGGTGATGTTCTTCGGCATCGCGTTCGTCATCACCCTGATTCTGCTGCTGTGGTTCACCAACTGCCTGCGTAGCACCATCGCAGTGTTGAGCACGACGTTGGTGGCGGTGATCTGGCAACTGGGGCTGATGCATTTTTTCGGTTTCGGCCTCGATCCGTATTCGATGCTGGTGCCGTTCTTGATTTTCGCCATCGGTATTTCCCACGGCGTGCAGAAGATCAACGGCATCGCCCTGCAATCCAGTGAGGCTGACAACGCGCTGACGGCGGCGCGCCGCACATTCCGGCAACTGTTCCTGCCGGGGATGATCGCGATTCTCGCCGACGCCGTGGGCTTCATTACGTTGCTGATCATCGATATCGGCGTGATCCGTGAGCTGGCCATCGGCGCGTCCATCGGCGTGGCGGTGATCGTGTTCACTAACCTGATCCTGCTGCCCGTGGCGATTTCCTATGTAGGCATCAGCAAGCGCGCCATCGCCAAGAGCAAGAAAGATGCGAATCGCGAACACTCGTTCTGGCGCCTGTTGTCGAACTTTGCCAGCGCCAAAGTCGCGCCGGTGTCGATCCTGCTCGCGCTGGTCGCCTTTGGTGGCGGCCTCTGGTACAGCCAGAACCTGAAGATCGGCGACTTGGACCAGGGTGCGCCGGAACTGCGTCCGGACTCGCGCTACAACAAGGACAACAACTTCATCATCAGCAACTACTCCACCAGCTCCGATGTGCTGGTGGTGATGGTCAAGACCAAGTCTGAAGGCTGCTCGCGCTATGAAGCGATGGCACCCATCGACCAACTGATGTGGAAGATGCAGAACACCGAAGGCGTGCAATCGGCGATCTCGCTGGTGACTGTGTCCAAGCAGATGATCAAGGGTATGAACGAGGGCAACCTGAAATGGGAAACCCTGTCGCGCAACCCGGATGTGCTGAACAACTCCATCGCCCGTGCTGATGGCCTGTACAACAACAATTGTTCGCTCGCCCCGGTGCTGGTGTTCCTCAACGACCACAAGGCCGAGACCCTCGACCGTGCGGTGCATGCGGTGCAAGACTTCGCCAAGGAAAACAACAAGGACGGCCTGGAATTCATCCTCGCCGCCGGTAACGCCGGGATCGAGGCGGCCACCAATGAGGTGATCAAAGAGTCCGAACTGACCATCCTGATCCTGGTGTACCTGTGTGTGGCCACCATGTGCATGATCACCTTCCGCTCGTGGGCGGCGACCTTGTGCATCGTGCTGCCGCTGGTGCTGACCTCGGTGCTGGGCAACGCGCTGATGGCGTTCATGGGCATCGGTGTCAAGGTCGCGACCTTGCCGGTGGTGGCGTTGGGCGTGGGGATTGGCGTGGACTACGGCATCTACATCTACAGCCGCCTGGAGAGCTTCCTGCGTGCCGGTTTGCCGCTGCAAGAGGCGTATTACCAGACGCTCAAGTCCACCGGTAAGGCCGTGCTGTTCACCGGCCTGTGCCTGGCGATCGGCGTGTGCACCTGGATCTTCTCGGCCATCAAGTTCCAGGCCGACATGGGCCTGATGCTGACCTTCATGCTGTTGTGGAACATGTTCGGCGCGCTGTGGCTGCTGCCGGCGCTGGCACGGTTCCTGATCAAGCCTGAGAAACTGGCAGGACAGAAGGGTAATTCTTTGTTTGCTCACTGATGGGGCGTAACCCTGTGGGCTGAACCAATGTCCACAGGGTTCTCACTCAATAAGGGGGGGGGGGCTACCGGTTGACTACGGCGCGATCTTCAGGAACAACTGATCCACCGGCGGGGTGATCAGCACGTAGATGATTTTCTTCACCGGCACGCTGCCAGGGGCTTTAAGGTTACTCAGGTAGTCCTGTACATGGGCCTTGAGCAAGTCCTTTTGTGTGAACTTGCGTTGCTCCGCCAGCTTTAAATGTGCACGGGTGTAGCGAGTCGGTGGGTCGCCGGCGTCGGCGTAGTGAAAATGGGCATACCACAGCACCACGGGCGGTTTGGTTGCCTTGTCATACACCGCATATTCGGTGAAGAAATCACCGCTGAGGGTTGGACGGTTGGGGTCGGCGGTGCTTGTGAGGTTGATGTCGATTTCACCGTGGTCCCACAAGTAAGCAAGGCTTTCGCTGGTGGGTAGTTGCTGCTTGTACGCGCGGCTGCATTCACGTTGCGCTAGGCGCATCATGTCCCTGGCATCTGCCCGGTAAGCATCCAGCAAATCTTGCGCGACGGGTTTGTCTGAGTGGTCGCGCACCAATTCATCGGCAAGCGCGGTGAATTTTCTTGCGTGCGCCGTGAGCATTTTATCCCAGGCATCTGGATCGACATCTTCCCGGGTGGCTTCCACATTGACGAGCCGTTGCTCGGCAGTGACCTGCTGTTCAATCCCTTTGCGTTGGTCGATCAGTAACTGGCCCGACTCTCTTATCTGCGCCAGTGACCGCGCGACCACATCAAGTGCTGGTGCTTGTTCCTCGACAAGTGAGGTATCCACCCAATTATTTTCATGCTGGTCGAACGTGGCAATCGTATTCCCTGTCAGTGGGTCGTTGATGGTCATACGCTCACGGGGGCGTTGAGTGTTGGCCGGCAGCCGGTCGCCGACCAGGTAGAGCTTACGACGGGTCTTGAACACGTGCTTGGTAGGCGCCTTGGGGCGCAGGGTTTTTGATACGGGTAGCTCTACTTCCAACTGCTCCTGTTTGCGCACCACACTTTCCAATTCGCCTTCGGCCAATGCGCGGGCGTATTGCAGGCCTTCCAAAAGTCGCGTGGAGGCAGGAAGCAGTCGGTCGGAACTGAGTGTTTTGAGCGCTCGTAAGGTGTTTTCATAGCGCCTGTATACATTGATGGCGGTTTCGTAAACATTGCGTTGCTCATCCAGCGAATAGTCGGTGCTGCTGCGAACTTCGATGTGAGAGAACAGGACTTGAGTCAAGCCCAGTTCTGTGAGGCGATTGATGTACAACATCTCCTGGGGCGGCAGGAACACATCCGTTAACTTTATGCTTGCCCACGACAAAGGGCGTAGAGCATTGAGTTTCAGATTTGCGGCAAAGTAATTTTGAGGGTGGATGATCATGTTCAAGATGCGGTTACGAATCGCGCGCCCACCAGCGGAAAGTTGCTCCAACTGTTCGAGCAGTGTTTCGCTCCCGGCGTTGGTGTCTGCCATGCGTTGCCAGGTGTTGGCGGCTTCAACGGCATGATGGATATGCTCGTCAAAGGCTGTGCGATCACCCCACAACGCAGCGACACGCATTCGACGCGCCGTGTTACCTATCGGCTCGCCGGTTCTTGAAACTTGCAGGTCGTTTAACCACTCTCTTTCAGATTCGTAAAGTACAAAGTTGTCATTCCAGATTTTCTCGAGCGTTTTCTCCATGTCCTGGACATGAGCGCCGGCCCCTGCGACGTCTTTCAGCTCACGTCCCAGATCGATCAGTTGCTGGCGCGAAGCCAACAACTTTGCGGATTGGTCGATCAGCGTGTCGAGCAACATCCGGTAAGAACGTCGCACCCGTTCATAGTTTTGCATTTCAGTTTGTTGTCGTGCTTCCAGCGCTGGACGCTGGTCTACGGTGGCACGTTGTAAGAGGTCCCACACCAGGCTCAGTGTCCGACGTTGCGTTTTCAGATTCTGACGCCAAGTAGTTACCTGCGTCATCGATTGCCTGACCGGCGGGTCAAGATTGTCCTGGATTTCAACGGCAAGGGAGGCCGTGGCAGCGATCAGTTCCTGTTTCTTTTCCCTGTTCTGCTCACGCAACTCCGCCAGCCGTTTGCGTCCGCCGCCTGACAGCTTCAATCCGCGATCAAGGGTCCAGCGGCCTTTTCCGTCGGTCTTGAGCAAAATGCCGGGATGATCAGGCTTATCGGGGTGAATGATGTACACCTCGCCAAAGCCCGGGACGATACTGACCCGAAACAGCAACCCTGCCACTGAGGCATGCAATCGCCCATCGATCCGATACAGGCCTTTGTAATTGCCGAATGTTAGCTCTAAGGGCATGGGGTTGGGCCAGTGAAC
>NZ_JBOICG010000711.1:0-10374 GCF_050739995.1 Pseudomonas sp.
CTTTGGGCGCTGGTGCCGGCCAATGTGGTTGGAACGAAGTCCTGGCTTTGCGGTTCAGCGAAGGCGGTTGCCGTGATGCTGCTGATGGCCAAGGCCAGAAGCGCTTTGCTGCTCAGTTTCATGGGTGGAGCTCCTTTGGTTCTCTTTTTTATGCCGGTCTTTTTAGGTGAACCGGCTATTGGTGTGTAACTCGTTCAAGCTTTTGCAAACGTTTGGCGTAGGAAAATTCCTAATAAAAAGCTGCACGTTTGCAGCAGAGCCGTTCCCGCTCTGCGCAATCCGGTTATTTATTCTTATGGGGTGATACTGACGCCCGAGAACACGTTGCGGCCGAAGGGACTTACTTTGAAACCTTCGACTTTGGCGCTTAACGGCTGGTTGACCGTTGAGTGGGCGACGGGCGTGATCGGCACCTGCTGCTTGAGCAGTTGCTGCGCCTGTTTGTACAGAACAGTCCTTTGTTCACGGTCGGTCACGACCTTGGCTTGCTTGACCAGCTTGTCGTACGCCGGGTCACACCACATGGAGTAGTTGTTCCCGCCGATGGCGTCGCAGCTGTAGAGGGTGCCCAGCCAGTTGTCCGGGTCACCGTTGTCACCGGTCCAACCGATCAGGCTGATATCGTGCTCACCGTTCTTGGTGCGCTTGATGTACTCGCCCCATTCGTAGCTGACGATCTTGACCTTGAGGCCGATCTTGCCCCAGTCGTTCTGCAGCATCTCGGCCATCAGCTTGGCGTTGGGGTTGTACGGCCGCTGCACCGGCATCGCCCACAGGGTGATCTCGGTGCCTTCCTTCACGCCGGCCGCCTTGAGCAGCTCCTTGGCTTTTTCCGGGTTGTAGGCGGCGTCCTTGATGGTGTCGTCGTAGGACCACTGGGTCGGCGGCATGGCGTTGACGGCCAATTGCCCGGCGCCCTGGTACACGGCGTTCAGAATGCTCTGCTTGTTTACTGCCATGTCCAACGCCTGGCGCACTTCGAGCTGGTCGAAGGGTTTGTGGCGCACGTTGTAGGCGATGTAGCCGAGGTTGAAGCCGGGTTTGGTCAGCAGTTGCAGGTTGGGGTCGGCCTTGAGGGCGTCGACGTCGGCCGGGCGCGGGTGCAGAGTCACCTGGCATTCGCCGGCCTTGAGTTTCTGTACCCGCACTGAAGCATCGGTGTTGATGGCGAAGATCAGTTGATCGAGCTTGACCCGGCTCGGGTCCCAGTACTGTTTGTTCGCCACATAACGGATCTGCGAATCTTTCTGGTAGCGCTGGAACACAAACGGGCCAGTGCCGATTGGCTTCTGGTTGATGTCGCTCGGCTTGCCGGCCTTGAGCAACTGCCCGGCGTATTCGGCAGACAGGATCGCGGCGAAGCTCATGGCAATGTTCTGGATAAACGCGGCGTCGACCGTATTCAGGGTCATCACCACGGTGTGCGGGTCGGTTTTCTCGACCTTGGCAATGTTCTTGTTCAGGCTCATCCCGTTGAAGTACGGAAACTCGGTAGGGTAGGCCTTGCGAAACGGATGTTCGGGGTCAAGCATGCGGTTGAAGGTGAACAGCACGTCGTCGGCGTTGAAGTCGCGGCTCGGCTTGAACTCCTTGTTGCTGTGAAACTTCACGCCTTCGCGCAGGTGGAAGGTGTAGGTCAGGCCGTCCGGCGAAATATCCCATTTGGTTGCCAGCCCAGGCACCACGTTGGTCGCACCTTTTTCGAACTCAACCAAGCGGTTGTACAGCGGCTCGGCTGCATCGTTGTCGGTGGCGGTGGTGTATTGCGCGGTGTCAAACCCAGCCGGGCTGCCTTCAGAGCAGAACACCAGGCTCTTCTTGTCGGCGGCTTGGCCCATCGTGGCCACAGCCAGCAGGCTGGTGCCAAAGATTGCGGATAGAACGGTGGTATGGCGCATGACGATCCCGATCCTTGTTTGTAGTTATCAATCAGCGAGCAATCTCCCTGGCCTTCAGCCAAGAGAGACCTCACTGATCCCACACGCAGCAAGTGCCTTTCTCAGAATGAAGCTGCTGCTGTCCTACGACGTTATGGGTCGTGGATCTCGCAGTAAATGCGTCGAATCTGACTGACCTTGTAGGCAACGGAGCCACGGGTCGCAGCTCATTGCTGTAGGACGGCAATGGACTGCGTCGTGGTCTGTTTCCTACGGCCTGGGCGGATGCAATAACGGCGACGCTATGAAGCGTCGCCGTCAATGATCCTTACTTGCCGCTTACGCTGACACCGTAGAAAGAGTTCAAGCCAAACGGGCTGATCTTGAAGTCCTGCACGGTGGAGCGCATGGGTTGATACACCGTCGAGTGCGCGATAGGTGTCATCGGGACAGCATCTTTGAGGATATGTTGCGCCTGCTTATACAGCTCGGTGCGTTTGGCGACGTCCGACGTAGCCTTGGCTTCTTTTACGATGCCGTCGAATTTCTTGTCACACCATTTGGAGAAGTTGTTACCGGACAGCGAGTCGCAGCCGAACAGCACGTTCAGCCAGTTGTCCGGGTCACCATTGTCACCGCTCCAGCCAATGATCATGGCCTGGTTCTCGCCGCCTTTGGAACGCTTGATGTACTCGCCCCACTCGTAGCTAACGATGTTGACCTTCAGGCCGATCTGTTTCCAGTCGTTCTGCAGCATCTCGGCCATCAGCTTGGCGTTCGGGTTATACGGACGTTGAACCGGCATCGCCCACAGGGTGATCTCGGTGCCTTCTTTAACGCCGGCTTCCTTGAGCAGCTCCTTGGCTTTGGCAGGATCGTACTTCGCGTCCTTGATCGTGGTGTCGTAGGACCACTGAGTCGGTGGCATGGCGTTGACGGCCAGTTGGCCGGCGCCCTGGTACACGGAGTCGATGATCTGCTGCTTGTTCACTGACATGTCCAGCGCTTCGCGTACACGCAGATCGGACAGAGGGTTGGGGGCGGTCTGGCCCTTGAGGACCGGCATCACGTTGTAAGCGATGTAACCCAGGTTGAAACCGGCTTGGTGCGGCAGTTTCAGATCCTTGTCTTCGCCCAGTGCCTTGAGGTCGGCGGGACGTGGGAACAGGGTGACCTGGCACTCATTCTTCTTGAGTTTCTGGATGCGTACCGACGGGTCGGTGGTAATGGCGAAGATCAGATTGTCGATCTTCACGTCTTCCGGCTTCCAGTAGTCCTTGTTGCCGGTGTAACGAATGTTCGAGTCTTTCTGGTAGCTCTTGAACACGAACGGGCCAGTGCCGACCGGCTTCTGGTTGATGTCCGCGGCTTTGCCTTCTTTCAACAGTTGGGCGGCGTATTCAGCCGACTGGATCGACGCGAAGCTCATTGCCAGGTTCTGGATGAAGGCGGCGTCCACGGTGCCAAGGGTGAACTTGACGGTGTGGTCATCGACTTTCTCGATGTTCTTGATGTTGGTGTCCATCCCCATGTCCGTGAAGTATGGGAACTCGGTGGGGTAGGCTTTGCGGAACGGATCGTCCTTGTTGATCATGCGGTTGAACGTGAAGAGCACGTCATCGGCATTGAAGGTACGAGTGGGCTTGAAGTATGAGGTGGTATGGAACTTCACGCCGTCGCGCAAGTGGAAGGTGTACGTCAGGCCGTCCGGGGACACGTCCCAGCTGGTGGCCAGCCCAGGAATCACGGCGGTGCCGCCGCGCTCGAACTGGGTCAGGCGGTTGAACATGGTTTCGGCCGAGGCATCGAAGTCTGTTCCGGTGGTGTACTGGCCCGGGTCAAAACCAGCGGGGCTGCCTTCGGAGCAGAACACCAGGTTAGTCGCCGCTTGGGCGAAAGGGGCTGCTGCCATAAGGCCAGCGCTAACAATTAACGGAATGACTGCGTGTTTAAGCATGTTGGCCTCATGATTTGTTGTCATTTTTGGTGGTGAGGGCGACCTCGTGAGTCGGCCTGCGGATACTTATGCAGGGGCCATACCCATTGCAAGATGCAGAACCGTTGCGACACTCAAAGTGTGGTACGAACGTACAGGAATGTCGCAATTATGAAAGTTTGTACATAAATGCGTACATTTACAGGGTTTTTTCGGTGCAGAGCGCGCACCAAAAAAGCCCAACCAAGGCGTCTAGCGCACTCGGTTGGGGCGCCGATGTTACTTATCTAGACTGACACCATAGAACGGTGTGAGCCCAAAGGGGCTGATCTTGAAGTCGCGCACTTCCTTGCGCAGAGGTTGGAAAACCGTCGAGTTCGCAATAGGCGTTATAGGTACTTGTTCTTTAAGAATTTTTTGTGCCTGTTGATACCACTTGATGCGCTGTTCACGGTCATTGCTGACCTTGGCCTGTTGCACGAGTTTGTCGTAGGCGGGGTTACACCATTTGGCGTAGTTGCTGCCCTTGACCGCGGCACAACTGTAGAGCACGCCGAGCCAGTTATCCGGGTCACCGTTGTCGCCGGTCCAGCCATAAATCATCGCGTCGTGTTCGCCATTCTTGGCGCGCTTGATGTATTCGCCCCACTCATAGCTGACGATGTTGGCTTTGATGCCAATCTTTTCCCAATCCTGCTGGATCATTTGCGCGGACATCCGTGCATTCGGGTTGGAAGCACGTTGGACCGTCATTGCCCACAGATTGATGGTGGTACCGGGTGCAACCCCTGCTTCTTTTAGTAGCGCCCGTGCCTTGGTCGGATCATAGGGCGCGTCCTTGATGGTCGGGTCATAAGACCACTGCGCCGGAGGCAACGCGTTCTGCGCCAATTGTCCGGCGCTCTGGTACACCGCCTTGATGATGGCCGGCTTGTCGATGGCCATGTCCAGGGCTTGGCGCACCTTGAGCTGGTCCAGTGGCGGGTGGGTCACGTTGTAGGCCAGAAACCCCAGGTTGAAACCGGCTTGTTGCAGTACGCGCAGGTTGGGGTCTTGCTTCATGACTTCGATATCGGACGGGCGCGGGTACCCGCTGACCTGGCATTCGCCGGCCTTGAGTTTTTGCAGGCGCGCGGCGGCGTCCGGGGTGATGGCGAATATCAGGTTGTCGAGCTTCACGTCCTCGGGTTTCCAGTACTGCTTATTGGCCGCGTAACGAATCTGCGAGTCTTTCTGGTAGCGCTTGAACACAAAGGGCCCGGTACCGACTGGCTTCTGGTTGATGTCTTCAGCCTTGCCTTCCTTCAATAGTTGCGCAGCGTATTCGGCCGATTGCACCGAGGCGAAACTCATGGCCAGGTTCTGTACGAACGACGCATCGACGTTGTTCAGGTTGAAGCGCACGGTGTGGTCGTCGAGTTTGTCGACGCTCTTGATCGTGGTGTTCAAACCCATGTCGGTGAAGTAGGGCGACTCGGATGGGTAAGCCTTGCGAAACGGACTCTCGGCATCCAGCAGGCGATTGAAGGTGAACAGCACATCATCCGCGTTGAAGTCGCGGGTCGGTGTGAAGAAGTCGGTGGTGTGGAACTTGACGCCGTCCCGCAAGTGGAAGGTATAGGCCAGGCCGTCTTTGGAGATATCCCAGCTCGTCGCCAGGCCGGGCTCGACCTCGGTGCCACCGCGCTTGAATTGCGTGAGGCGGTTGAACACGGTTTCGGCAGAGGCATCGAAGTCTGTGCCGCTGGTGTACTGGCTGGGATCGAAACCGGCGGGGCTTGCTTCGGAGCAGTAGACCAGGGTGCTGGCTGCCTGGGTCATTGGCATAAAGGCCAGGAGGCCTGCGGCGAGGAGGAGCGGTTTTAAGGCGATTCTTTCCATGGAGACCCCTGAGATGGCAGGCATATATAAGCTGCCCAAACGAAAACGGCGGTCACCGAGGTTACCGCCGTTCAGGTCTGTCAGGTAGGGGTCACTGCATTTGCACTTCGATCACGCCATCAGCGCTCATGTTGACCTGGCTGGTGCCGGCTTCCACTTGAGGTGTTGGTGCCGAATCAGCCATGGCGGCTTTCATCATCATCCCGCCATTGCGCGCGTACGGCATCGGGTAACCGTTGGTGTTGAAGTTGAGGTTGACGATCTTGTAACCCTTGCCGCCCAGTGCATCGGTGGCCAGTTGTGCGCGGGCCTTGAAGGCCGCCACGGCGTCTTTGAGCAGGGCATCTTCGCTGGCCTTGCGGGTGGCGTCGGCGATGGCGAAGTCCATGTTTTCCATTTTCAGCGTGTTGAGCAGTTCGCCGGTGAGCTTGGACAGCGCCGGGAAGTCCGCACTTTCCAGGCGCAGTTCGGCGCGCTCGCGCCAGCCGGTGATCTTCTGGTTCTTGCTGTCGTAGATCGGGTAGCTGTTGCGGCTGCCCTGGCGCAGGGTCACGCCTTTGACTTCACGCGCCTGGCCCAGGGCCGTGTTCATGGTGGTGGTGATTTCGGCGGCGAGTTTGGCCGGATCGCTGTTTTGCGATTCGGTGTAGAGGGTGACGATCATCTTGTCGCGGGCAACCTCCTGGCTGACCTCGGCGCGCAGGGAAATCTGGTTGTAGTTCAGCCCGTCGGCGGCCACGGCCGGAAGACTGGCCAGGGTGGCAACGCCGAGGGTGATAACAGCTGCACTGCGAGTGAAACGAGACATGGAAGCTCCTTGAGGTATTCGTGTTCGGTATGACTGTAGACGGTGGTGTTGGGTTCTTCGGGTTTACACATTACCTACAAGGTTGGCGCAGGCGACGAACGGTCATTTGCCTGGCCTGCGTCAAAGAGCCACACGCGCCGTGCCAGGCGGTCCGCTTCGTTTATACTCCTGCCGATCCGCCTGCAGCGCTCACCGGGAGAGCTCATGCTCGCCGCCGTAAAACTGACTTCCGCCACCCGCCAGAACCTCTGGCGCCTGACGTTCATTCGCACCCTGGTGCTGGCCGCACAGGCCGGTTCCGTCGGGCTCGCCTACTGGTTCGACCTGTTGCCGCTACCGTGGCTGCAGTTGGGCGTGACCCTGGCGTTTTCCACCGTGCTGTGCGTGTTCACCGCCATCCGCTTGCGTACCACGTGGCCCGTGACTGAGCTGGAGTATGCGCTTCAATTGGCGTGCGACCTGTTTATCCACAGTGTGTTGCTGTATTTCTCCGGTGGTTCCACCAACCCCTTTGTTTCTTATTACCTGGTACCACTGACCATTGCTGCGGTGACGCTGCCATGGCGCTACTCGGTGATACTGTCGGGCATTGCGCTGGCGCTCTATACCCTGCTGCTGGCGCAGTTCTATCCGTTGCAAACTTTCCCCATCGCCCGGGAAAACCTGCAAATCTACGGAATGTGGTTGAGTTTTGCGTTGTCCGCCGCGGTCATCACCTTTTTCGCTGCGCGTATGGCCGAAGAACTGCGTCGCCAGGAAGAGTTGCGCGCCATTCGCCGTGAGGAGGGCTTGCGTGACCAGCAGTTGTTGGCGGTCGCTACCCAGGCCGCCGGTGCCGCCCATGAGTTGGGCACGCCGCTGGCCACCATGAGCGTGCTGCTCAACGAAATGGCTCAGGATCACCACGACCCGGCGCTGCAGGAGGATCTCGGCGTGCTGCGCGAGCAGGTCAAGCAGTGCAAGCACACCTTGCAGCAACTGGTGCGCGCTGCCGAAGCCAATCGCCGTTTGGCGGTGGAGATGCAGGACGTGACCCAGTGGCTCGACGAAGCCCTGAACCGCTGGCACCTGATGCGCCCTGAAGCCAGTTATCGCTTCAACCTGCTGGGCCTGGGCACTGTACCGCGCATGGCGCCGCCGCCGGACCTGACCCAGGCGTTGCTCAACCTGTTGAACAATGCAGCGGATGCCTGCCCTGAAGGCTTGGGCGTGCAGCTGGATTGGGACGCGGAAAACGTGACCATCAGTATTCGTGACCACGGCGCGGGTGTGCCGCTGGCCATTGCCGAGCAGATCGGCAAACCTTTCTTTACCACCAAGGGCAAAGGTTTCGGCCTGGGCCTGTTTTTGAGCAAGGCCAGCGTGACCCGCGCGGGCGGCTCAGTGAAGCTCTATAGTCATGAGGAAGGTGGCACGCTTACCGAGCTGCGCCTGCCCCGTGTCGCACGAGGAGATATCGATGAGTGATGAGATCCAAGTCGAAGGCGAAGAACTGCCGCACCTGTTGCTGGTAGATGACGACGCTACTTTTACCCGCGTCATGGCACGTGCCATGAGCCGTCGCGGTTTTCGCGTGAGCACCGCCGGTTCCGCCGAAGAAGGACTGACCATCGCCCAGGCCGACCTGCCGGACTACGCCGCGCTCGACCTGAAAATGGATGGCGACTCCGGCTTGGTACTGCTGCCCAAGCTGCTGGAACTCGACCCGGAAATGCGCGTGGTGATCCTCACTGGTTATTCCAGCATCGCCACCGCCGTCGAGGCGATCAAGCGCGGCGCCTGCAACTACCTGTGCAAACCCGCGGACGCCGATGACGTGCTGGCTGCCTTGCTCTCCGAGCACGCCGACCTCGACACCCTGGTACCGGAAAACCCGATGTCGGTGGACCGCCTGCAGTGGGAACACATCCAGCGCGTGCTGACCGAACACGAAGGTAATATCTCCGCCACTGCCCGTGCCCTGGGCATGCACCGTCGCACCTTGCAGCGCAAATTGCAGAAGCGCCCGGTACGGCGCTGAATAAAGTCTGAACAATCTGCTTCAGGCTGCGCGGAGCCCTGAACCGATCGTCTATGATCGGTTCAAACGCCTGTCACATTTTCTTACAGAGCCTGAACAATGAACCAGAACGCTGAGTATTCCGCGGTCAATGACGCGGTGCGTGGGCAATTCTTCCGACGAACCTGGGCGATGATCACGCCCTATTGGCGCAGTGAAGAGAAGGGCAAGGCCTGGTTGTTGCTGGTGACCGTGATCGGTCTGTCACTGTTCAGTGTGGCGATCTCCGTGTGGCTCAACCACTGGTACAAGGATTTCTACAACGCGCTGGAAAAGAAGGACACCACCGCGTTCTGGCAACAGATCGGCTATTTTTGCGGCATCGCAACCGTCGCGATTGTCGGCGCGGTATACCGCCTGTACCTGACCCAGATGCTCACCATCCGCTGGCGTGCCTGGCTCACCGAAAAGCACTTTGCCCGCTGGCTTGGCCACAAGAATTACTACCAGTTGGAGCAGGGGGGCTATACCGACAACCCGGACCAACGGATTTCCGAAGACCTCAATAGTTTCACTCAGAACACCCTGAACCTGGGGCTGGGGTTGCTGCGCAACGTCGTCAGCCTGGTGTCGTTCTCTATCATCCTGTGGGGCGTGTCGGGCAGCATCGAAGTGTTCGGTATCACCGTCCCTGGCTATATGTTCTGGTGTGCATTGGTTTATGCCGGGGTCGGCAGTTGGTTGACCCATTTGATCGGTCGTCGCTTGATCGGCCTGAGCAACCAACAACAACGTTTTGAAGCAGACCTGCGTTTCTCCATGGTACGGGTGCGGGAGAATGCCGAGAGCATTGCTTTGTACAATGGCGAGCCAAATGAAAATCAACGGTTGAGCACGCGGTTCGGCAAGGTCTGGCATAACTACTGGGACATTATGAAAGTGTCCAAGCGCCTGACGTTTTTCACCGCCGGTTACGAGCAGATTGCGATTGTCTTTGCGTTTATCGTGGCTGCCCCCCGCTACTTTTCGGGCAAGATCGAGTTGGGCGAGCTGATGCAAATCAACTCGGCGTTCGGCAACGTGCAGGGCAATTTCAGTTGGTTTATCAGTGCCTACACCGACTTGGCCAGTTGGCGCGCAACCAGTGATCGACTGCTGAGTTTCCACCAGGCCATGAGTGAAAACGAGCAGCGCCCGGCAGCTATCGACGTACGCTCACAAGGCGAGCGTCTGGTGGTACAAGACCTGGGCATGGACCTGGCTGACGGCCGTCATCTGCTGACGAATGCCGACATGTCTGTGGAACCAGGCCAGCGCGTAATGCTCAGCGGACGTTCCGGCAGCGGTAAAAGTACGTTGCTGCGTGCCATGGGCCACTTGTGGCCTGCGGGTCACGGTAGCATTCGCCTGCCGGCCGCGCGTTACCTGTTCTTGCCGCAAAAGCCCTACCTGCCGATTGGCACGCTGAAGGCCGTGTTGAGTTATCCACAAGACGATAGCGTCTACCCAGCCGAACGTTATGCACAGGTGCTGGAAACCTGTCGCTTGCCCCATCTGGTCGATCATCTTGATCAAGCCAACCACTGGCAGCGCATGCTTTCGCCGGGTGAGCAGCAACGCCTGGCCTTTGCTCGCGCGTTGTTGTTCGCACCGCAGTGGTTGTACATGGACGAGGCCACGTCGGCCATGGACGAGGAAGATGAGGCCACGCTGTATCAAGCGCTGATTGATGAGCTTCCAGGGCTGAGCATCGTCAGTGTCGGTCATCGCAGCAGCCTCAAGCGCTTCCATGGGCGGCATGTGCGGATCGAGGGTGGTCAACTACAGGAACAACAGCCGGCTTAAGGTCGTACTCGGTCAGTGTGGGAGGGGG
>NZ_JBOICG010000712.1:0-3638 GCF_050739995.1 Pseudomonas sp.
CTCTTCAGCCGCGCACCGTATTGAGCTTGCACCGGCTCCGGACGCTGGCTTTCATCTCGACGCACGGCAATCGGCCCGTGGTGGTCGGAGGTCAGTGCCTCTTGGTCAAGATAAGCCACGCCATTGGCGTCGATTTCGGTCAACTCCACCGGGATGGCCGCGTGCATGGGATCATCGGCGATAAAGCGTCCCGTCGAACCTGGCGCTACCCGCCAAAGCTCGGCCTCAGCCAAGTAGCCACGCAGGCGCGCGCCCTCTTCCACGACCTGGGCCAACGAGTCCTTGGGCGACAGCCAACGGCCCACGCTCAGTTGCGGCAGGACATCGCGCACCGTGCCCGCATGGGGTGCGCGCAACAATAGGCGTTCGCGCTGAGCGGCCAAGCCACGGTATTCGGCCAGGGCCTGAGATAGACGCTGATCGTTGATCCCGGCATCCGCCGCCGTTTCGCTGCGCCCGGCCTGGCGGCGCATTTGCAACTGCAAAATTTCCACCTCGCGGCGCACGATGCTTTGTCGCGCATCCAAATCCGGTGATTCCAACTCAATGAGCACCTGGCCCTGGGTCACCACTTGCCCATCCACCACCTTCAGGGTCTTGACCCGCGCCGCCACCGGCGCATGCAACGCACTGGCACGCCCGGCTTCGAGCATGGCCGGCAACTCCACGGCACTGCGCCACGGCACCACCAACGCCAGCAGAATCAACACCAGCCCCAGACTACTCAGCAGCACTCGGGGTGCATGGGCCTGGGTGCGATGGCTCCACCATTCCCGCCACTCCTTGAAGATCGGCAAGAAGATGAACCACACCAGCTCCACCAGCATCAGGAAAATCCCAAGCAGCTTGAAGAACAGGTGATACACCGCCAGCGCAATCCCCAAGAACAGTGCCGCCCGCCACAACCACGCCAAATAGCCCCACCACAATAGGCGTCGCTGCATGGCCGGCGACCACGGCTCCGGTGCCGGTTCGCCATAACCGAACAGCAGTTCGCGCAGGCGCCAGCGACACAGGGCGAAGGCGCGACCTTGCAGGTTATCCACCCCCCATAAATCGCTGATCAAAAAGTAACCATCAAAACGCATAAACGGGTTGAGGTTGATCGCCAGCGTGGTCAACCAAGTGGCGCTGGCCAACATGAACGCCGCCGTGCGCGCCGGACCGTCCGGCAACAACGACCAAGCGAGCAAGGCGATGCACGCCAACAGCAGCTCGGCCATCACCCCACCGGCACCGATCATCAAGCGCGCACGGCGATCATTGACCCGCCAGGCGTCGCTCACATCGGTATAGAACATCGGCAGCAACACCATGAACGCCACGCCCATGCTCTGCACCCGGCAGCCGGCGCGCTTGGCCATAAAGGCATGGCCGAACTCATGGCACAGTTTGGCGAAAAACAGCGCCACACCAAATGCCAGGGCACCGCCGAGGCTGAACAGGTGCGGAAAGGTCGCCAGAAAGCGCTGCCAGTCTCGTGCAACCAGAAATACGCCCAGGACCAGGAGCATAGGCAGGCCGTAACGCAAAAAACCCGGGCCGAAGCGCGCCAGCCACGGCCACACCCGGTTGAGAAACGCGTCCGGGCGCCACAGCGGGATGCGGAAAAAAAGGTACTGGTGCAGCAGGATTTGCCACAGGCTTTGCTTCTGCGCGACAGACTTGTAGAGGTAACTGGCACGCTGTTGCGGATCAAGGGCGGTGATCAGGTCATGGGCGCGCAGAAAGCCCAACAGTTCCTCCACTTCGCTGCCGCCCAGGGGCAAGCCCGGCTCACGATTAGCGGCTTGCAGGACTTTTTCCGGATCACCCAGGGACCAATGGCGCAGCAAGCGAATCGCCGTGGCACCAAGCTTGAAATAGCGCCCGCGCACCGGGTCGGCCAGGGTCCAGCGTGGTGAGCCGTCCAACGCAGCGCCAGCGCTGGACAGTTGCAGGTCTTCACGCAGCTTGGGCAGGCTCATCAGAGGCCAACGCTCTGACGCAGGCCCGCCAATGGCCGCCGCAGCAGATACAGGGCCAGCGGCGCGCGGTCGCCATACAGCTTCGCGGTGCCGCGCAGGCCGATACGAGGAGGCGCATCGTCGAATTGCGCATCGAGCCGATAGGCTAACTGCCCACCCGGCGTAGGCTGGGCTTCATAGGCGGCCCGTTGCAGGGTGGCGAGGTGGCGTTGCAACGGGTCACTGTCGAGGAACAGTGCAACTTGGGCATTGGGCGCCAAGGCAATCGCATCGCCTACCGCCAGCTCAATGCGCAACTCGGCCTGGGCCGGGTCGGCGATCTGCAACAGACGTTCGCCGGTTTGCACGGGCTTGCCGGTCCAGCGGTCGGCGTCGGCAAATACGGCAATACCGTCGCGCTCAGCGTGCACTTCGCTGCGTTTGAGCAACTCACGGGCGTAGTCCCGCTCGGCGCGCTTTTGCTCAACGCGGGCGGCCAACAGGTCAATCTTCGAGCTGGATTCGGCATCGGCAAAAGCGCGTTGGGAATTGGCTTTCAACTCAGCCTCGGCCACGCCCAAGGCCCGCGCCGCCACATCGGCCTGGGCCGTCAGCGTGGTGCTTTCAAAGCGCAGCAGCAGGTCGCCGGCTTTCACGGACTGGTTGGGTTTGACCAGAAACTCTGCGATCACCCCGTCCAAAGGCGCCGCAACGACCTGCCCGGCCAACGGTACCACTTCGGCCGGCGCCAGCACCGATTGGCGCACCGGGATCAGCAGCATCAGCAGCAACGCCACCACCACCGCAACCTGGCGTTTGCGGGTCAGGCGCAAGCGCCACGGTTGGCGCGGTTGCAATGCGTGCCAGGCATGGCTGCAGGTGTCACCCAGTTGCGCCAGCAACACTTGCTCGGCGGGGTTCCACGGCATATCTCGCGCCAGCCACAGGCCGCCGAACACTCGGCCCTGAGGATCAATCAGCGGCAACCAGAACACATGCCCGGCAGACAGGCTCTGCCAGTCGGCCTGTACCGCGCCGCTCAACTGCTCTGCCGGCACCACCCGTGCGGTCTGGCTCAGCGCCAATTTGTGCAACTGCGCCACCGCTTGCTCGACAAACGCCACAAACGGCGCGTTCGGATCGACGCTGCTCACCGCCGTCACCGCCCTCACCTTTCCGGCGATCAACAGAGCGGCGTGGCGATAACCGAACAGCGGTTGACTGTCATTGACCAGGCTGTAGGCCAGTTGCTCGGTGGTACGCGCCGCACGGGTCTGGCGTTCAAGGTCGAGAAACTGCGCAAACACGCGCTCGGCGTGACCGGGCATCGGTGCGTTCATTGCAATTGCGCAAAGTGGGCGGTGCCGCTCATGCCTGCCAGCAGCCCGGAGGCATTGGGCAAGGTCGCCACCAACAGCAGCGTCTGGCTCCCTTCATCGATGCGCGCACCGAGGCGTTTGACTGTGGCCGTAAACGCCTGGCCGGTTTCGTCGGGGGTGAAATTGAAGGTCTGGCCAGGCTTGAGCTTGCCCATCCAGCGCGACGGTACCAGCACATGGATTTCCAGGCTGTGATTGTCGACGATCTCCAGCAACGGCGCCCCGGCCGAAACGCTTTCATAGCGCTGGACCTTGCGCTGCACCACTTGGCCGTCGTACGGCGCCAGCACGCTGCAGCGTTTGACCTGTACTT
>NZ_JBOICG010000713.1:0-3283 GCF_050739995.1 Pseudomonas sp.
CCGTGGTCATGACCACCAGCGCCATACCGGCAATGACGATACCGAAGTTCTGACCGATAGAGCGCACGATTTCTTGCAGGGTAGGGCGGTGTTTGCGCGCCTGGAATTCAGGGGTTTCCTCCAGGGAGCGGCGAATCACGAAGATCACCGGCACGATCAGGCAACCGATCAGGAACGGTACGCGCCAGCCCCAGTCACCCATGTCTTGCGGGCTCAGCCAGTGGTTCAGGCCCACACCGAGCAGGCCGGCGAATACCACAGCAGCCTGTTGGCTAGCGGACTGCCAGCTGACGAAAAAGCCCTTGCGGCCTGGTGTGGCGATTTCCGCCAGGTACACCGAAACACCGCCCAGCTCCACGCCGGCGGAGAAGCCTTGCAGCAGTCGGCCAAACAGCACGATCAGTGGCGCAGCAACACCCAAGGTGGCATACCCGGGCACGCAGGCGATCAGGATGGTACCGGCGGCCATCAGTGCCAAGGTGATCACCAAGCCTTTTTTGCGGCCGTGGCGGTCAATGTAGGCACCGAGGAAGATCGCGCCGAGTGGGCGCATCAGGAAGCCGGCGCCGAAGGTCGCCAGGGAGAGCATCAGGGAAGCGAAGGCGCTGTCGGCCGGGAAGAAGGTTTTGGCAATGGCCGTGGCGTAGAAGCCATAGACCATGAAGTCGAACATTTCGAGGAAGTTACCGCTGACAACGCGAAAGATCGCCTTGCCTTTGCCCGTTGAAGTGGACATGTCATGCACTCATTTTGGCTATCTTATTAGTGATCCTTGGTCGTCGTTCGTCCTTGCTACCGTTTTGTAACCATATGTGTATTGGCCACCACAGGCAATAGGAACCCATAGCTGGCTGACTAAATGCCGTAAGAACTGAGGGCAGCGAAAATCCCACAGGGGATTTGTGTTTAATTCAGGAGGGGGCGTCGATGTCGCGAAAGTAATACCGCGTAATTGCAATTTCCTGAGCGTGTAGTTAAGGCAATACTGGCCTACGACGCGACCAAGGGTTAATGTGCGCGGCGTTGAGCCTTATATAGACTGTGCCCCGGTTCACACACTTGAGCCGAATTGTCCTTCATGACCGCTGGCCGCGGCATGATTTAGCCAGGCGTTCAACCGTGCGCCTGGCCTGTTCTGAGGAGTACGCATGGCTGTCTACAACTACGACGTGGTGGTACTGGGTTCCGGCCCGGCTGGAGAAGGTGCGGCGATGAACGCCGCGAAGGCAGGGCGCAAGGTGGCGATGGTCGATAGCCGTCGCCAGGTCGGCGGTAACTGCACCCACCTGGGTACCATCCCGTCCAAGGCCTTGCGTCACTCGGTGCGCCAGATCATGCAGTTCAACACCAACCCGATGTTCCGGGCCATTGGTGAGCCGCGCTGGTTCTCGTTCCCGGACGTATTGAAAAGCGCCGAGAAAGTCATCTCCAAGCAGGTTGCTTCGCGTACTGGTTACTACGCGCGTAACCGGGTCGACCTGTTCTTCGGCACCGGCAGCTTTGCCGACGAGCAAACCGTTGAAGTGGTGTGCTCCAACGGCGTCGTCGAGAAACTGGTGGCCAAGCACATCATCATCGCTACCGGTTCGCGCCCCTATCGCCCGGCCGATATCGATTTCCACCACCCGCGTATCTACGATAGCGACACCATCCTCAGCCTGGGCCACACCCCGCGCAAACTCATCATCTACGGCGCTGGCGTGATCGGCTGCGAATACGCCTCGATCTTCAGCGGCCTGGGTGTATTGGTGGAGCTGGTGGACAACCGCGATCAATTGTTGAGCTTCCTCGACTCGGAAATCTCCCAGGCGTTGAGCTACCACTTCAGCAACAACAACATCACCGTGCGCCATAACGAAGAGTACGAGCGGGTCGAAGGCCTGGACAACGGTGTGATCCTGCACCTCAAGTCCGGCAAGAAGATCAAGGCCGACGCCTTGCTGTGGTGCAACGGGCGCACCGGCAACACCGACAAGCTGGGCATGGAAAACATCGGGGTCAAGGTCAACGGCCGTGGCCAGATCGAGGTCGACGAGAACTACCGTACCTGTGTGCCGAACATCTACGGCGCGGGTGACGTGATCGGTTGGCCGAGTCTGGCCAGCGCCGCGCATGACCAAGGCCGCTCGGCGGCGGGCAGCATCGTCGACAATGGTAGTTGGCGTTATGTGAACGACGTGCCGACCGGGATCTACACCATTCCCGAGATCAGCTCGATCGGTAAGAACGAGCACGAACTGACCAAGGCCAAGGTGCCTTACGAAGTGGGCAAGGCGTTCTTCAAGAGCATGGCACGCGCGCAGATCGCCGGTGAGCCGCAAGGCATGCTGAAGATCTTGTTCCACCGTGAAACCCTGGAAGTCCTCGGCGTGCATTGCTTCGGCTACCAGGCGTCGGAGATCGTGCACATCGGCCAGGCCATCATGAACCAGCCGGGTGAGCAAAATACCCTCAAGTATTTCGTCAACACCACGTTCAACTACCCGACCATGGCCGAGGCCTATCGGGTAGCGGCCTACGATGGCCTCAACCGGCTTTTTTGAGCGGCTCCGGCCGGTGGCCTGAGCCGGCCGGGGAGACCGATTTCAGTAATTCTCGAGGGTGGCAGTGGCCAAACCGGGAAAGTCTGTAATCAGGCTATCTACGCCGAAGTCGGCGAGCCTGCGCATCAGCGCAGGTTCGTTGACAGTCCACACGGACACGTGCAACCCCTGGCGCTGGGCTTTTTCCAGACGCTCAGGGGTGCACAACGTCCAGTTCAACGCCAGGATGTCACAGCCGTAGTTCTGCGCGACCTTCAACGGGTCGAGCCAGGCATATTCGGCCACGAGGCCGCGTGACAGGTCCGGGGTGAGTTCAACTGCTGCCTTCAATACTTCCCGCGAGCTTGAAGTTACGGTGACCTTGTCCATCAGGCCAAAGCGTACGGCCATTTCCCGGATCGCCAGTACGGTGGTGGCAGCACGGGTGCGCGAGGCGCTTTTGACTTCCAGTTGCCAGTGATCGAAGTCGCACTGTTCGAACAATTCTTCCAGGCGTGGGATCGGGCACGGCTTGACCCAGCCCGGGCCGCCTTTGCGTGCGTCCATCTTCACCAGGTCCGCTGCCGAGTATTCGACGACTTTGCCACGCCGATCGGTGGTGCGCTTGAGGGTCGGGTCGTGGATGACCATCAGCTCGCCGTCCATGGACAGGTGCAAGTCCAGTTCGCAGCGGCGTACACCGTGCTTGAGGCATTCCTGAAAGCTGGTCAGGGTGTTTTCCGGTGCTTCGCCTTTGGCAC
>NZ_JBOICG010000714.1:0-6338 GCF_050739995.1 Pseudomonas sp.
TGACCCACCGCCATCGGGGGCAAGCCCCCTCCCACATTTTTGCCCTGTGTTGTGTCAGAACAATTGGGTGAACAGCCAGTAGAGGCTGCCTGAAAGCAAGATTGCCGCCGGTAACGTCAACACCCACGCCATCACCAGGTTACGGATGGTCCGCATCTGCAGCCCCCCGCCATTGGCCACCATGGTTCCCGCCACACCCGAGGACAGCACATGGGTGGTCGACACCGGCAACCCATACATATCTGCCGCACCGATGGTCAGCATCGCCACGGTTTCCGCGGCCGCGCCCTGGGCGTAAGTCAGGTGGGTCTTGCCGATCTTTTCACCCACCGTTACCACGATGCGTTTCCAGCCGACCATGGTGCCCAGGCCCAGGGCGATAGCCACGGCGATCTTCACCCACAGCGGGATAAAGCGTGTGGAGTTGTCGATCTGGTCTTTGAACAGCTTCAGTTTGCTCTGAGTGTCGGCGTCGAAGTTGCCGACCTTGCTTTTGTCCATCAGGCGAATGGTTTCGCTGGTCAAGTACATGTCGTTACGTACGTTGCCGACAGATTCGGCGGGGACTTTGGCCAGGGAACCGTAACCTTTGACTTCATCACCGATCTGGCCGGCGAGGGCGGCGAGGGCGGGCACCAGTTCCGGCGTGGCTTCCTTGGTGCGCACGTAGGTCGAGAGAATCGGTCGCGGGTCGCCGGACAACACCTGCGGCGCGCTTTTCACCAGCGCCACTTGGGTTACTTCGGCCACCGCCGCGAACTGCACCGATTGCTCGGCGGGCATGGTGCGGTTCAGCGCATAGGCCATGGGCAGGGTGCCCACCAGGATCAGCATGATCAGGCCCATGCCCTTCTGGCCGTCGTTGGAACCGTGGGCGAACGACACACCGGTGCAGGTGGCGATCAGCATGCCGCGAATCCACCAGGGCGGCGGGGTGTCACCCTTGGGGGCCTTGTACAGCGAGCGATTTTTCACAAAGGCGCGCAGGGCCAGGAGCAGCATCGCGGCAAAGACGAAGCCGATCAGCGGCGACAGCAGCAAGGCGTAGCCGATCTTGATCGCCTGGCTCCAATCCACACCGCTGGTGCCGTCACGCCCGTGCATCAAGGCATTCGCCACGCCGACGCCGATAATCGAGCCGATCAGGGTGTGGGACGACGACGCCGGCAACCCCAGCCACCAGGTGCCGAGGTTCCACAGGATCGCCGCGATCAGCAGGGCGAAGATCATCGCGAAGCCGGCCGACGAACCAACCTGCAAAATCAACTCAACCGGCAGCAACGCAATGATGCCGAACGCCACTGCACCGCTGGAAAGCAGCACGCCGAGGAAGTTGAAAAAGCCCGACCACACCACGGCAAAATGCGGCGGCAGTGAGTTGGTGTAGATCACCGTGGCGACGGCGTTGGCGGTGTCGTGAAAACCGTTGACGAACTCGAAGCCCAAGGCGATCAACAGCGCCACACCCAGCAGCAGGAAGGGCGTCCAGGTGGTGACTACCGTGCCCAGCTCATTCATGTCATGCATCAGGCTATAGGCCGTGAACAACAGGCCCATGGCGAGCACTGCGAAGAAAATGATCACGGTCAGCAGGCCGGGTTTCTTGTCCAGCCTGGGTTTGGGGTCTGCGTGTGACGCGGAGGTGGAAGCAGTCAGGGAAGGGGTGGCCATGCCGGAGCATCCAGTGTGGGGAGGATGTCGTTCATGATCATTGCAGAATATTACAGAGATGCTGCGGTATGTCAGTGTTTAGGGGGATTGAACCTGCCGCCGGTCCAATAAACACCGAGGTACCCAATGTGGGAGCGGGCTTGCTCGCGAATGCGGTCGAGCAGTTAACTAATTTGTAGCTGACATGCCGCTTTCGGGAGCAAGCCCCCTCCCACATGTTTTGATTGCATTGCAAGATCAGTAATCTTTGCGCTTGCGAAAGGCCCAGCGCCCGGCGATCAGGGTAAACGTCGCCACCAACGCCACCAGGATCCAGAACCCTTCCGGGTCTGTGGAAAGCGGTACGCCGCCTACGTTCATGCCGAAAAAGCCGGCAATGATGTTGATCGGCAGCGCCAGCACCGTCACCACGGTGAGGGTAAACAGCGTACGGTTGCTTTGCTCGTTCAAGTTGGCGGCAATTTCTTCCTGCAACAGCTTGATGCGCTCCCCGAGGGCGGTCAGGTCGTTGATGATCAGCGCAAACTCCTCGGTGGATTTGCGCAGCTCCTTCACGTCTTCTTTTTGCAGCCATTGCGGCGGGCGATTGAGCAGCCGCAACAGTGAGCCCGGCTCCAGCGCCAGCAGGCGTTGCAGGCGCACCAGCACACGACGCGCGGCCCCCAGTTCGGCACGGTTGGTGGACAAGCGCGAGGACAGCAACTGGTCTTCGATATGGTCGACGCTGAGGCTGGTCTTGCGCACAATCTGCGTCAGTACTTCGCCTTGATCGCGCAGCAAATGCACCAGCAATTCGAGGGGGGAGCGGAAGTGCTCACCGGCCTTGACCGACGAACGCAGTTTGTCCACCGAGTGCAACGGTTGCAGGCGCGCACTCACCAGCAAGCGGCTGCGGGCGCACACCCACAACGTGGAAATATCCGACGAAACCATACTGCTGAAGTTGAACACCACGTCGTTGACCACCGCCAGCAAGGCCGAGTCGACGTGCTCGATACGGGTGGAGCGCGAACCTTCGTGCAGGGCCTCGAAAAACTCTTCGGGCAATGACAAGTGCGCCTGCATCCAGCGCTGGCAGGCCGCGTGGGCCAGGTTCAAATGCAGCCACAGAAACTCTTGTGGATCGTCCGGTGCCTGCAAGGCCTTGAGCGCGGTGGCCGAATCAATCTGCTCGCCCTTTTCGCCGGGTCGAAAACGAAAACCGTAAAGCAGGCCAAACAGATCGGAATCCTGATGGCCGTGGTCGATGCTGTGGTTCATGGAGGCTCGCAGAGAAAGCGCCTGTAGGACGTTTCACAGGTTCGCGTGGGCGAATCATTGCAAGGATATTTGACAATTTTGTGACCGTTTAAGGTTTGCGCGACGCTTCAAGACACTTTTTTGACCACTGGTCAGTTAGCCTCAAGAAGTGTCTGGAACAGCCGATCCAGCGCATAAGCACCCTGTGGAGCAGCGGTGCCTTTGATGACAGGGAAGTTGCGGCGTGCATGCACCACTTCCCTTGTATCGAGGCGTTACCCCGATGAATGTTTTGCGAACCTCCTTGAGAGCACAAATCTTGTCGCTGCTCGGTGGCAGCTTGCTGGCGATGCTGTTGATCGCCTTGGCCTGTTTCAACTTCCTCTCCAATGGGGTGCAGAGTTATCGCAGCTTGATCGACGGGCCCTTGCTCACTTCACAACTGATCGACGAAGCCAACCTGCAATTCAAGGTGCAAGTGCAGGAATGGAAAAACGTGCTGCTGCGCGGCAAGCAACCCCAGGACATGACCAAGTATTGGGGCCAGTTCCAGGACCGCCAGCGTGATGTGCAAAACATCCTGACACGGCTGGTCACCCAGACTCACGACGACACGGCGTTGAGCAAACGCATCGAGGCCCTGCGCCAGGAACATCAGCAGTTGGGCTTGGCTTACGAAAAAGGACGTGATGCCTACTTGGCCGCTGGCGCCGACCCGACGGTTGGCGATACCGCAGTCAAAGGTGTTGATCGCGACACCAGCGAGCAAATGAGCGCTCTGGTCAGCGACCTGCGTGATCAAGGCCAGAAACAATCCTTGAGCATCAGCGCCCATGCCGAGCGCACGGTGATGCTGGGCCTTGCGATCATGCTGCTGTCCGGCGTGCTCATTGGTGTGTTCAGCCTGTTTTTGATCAACCGCAACTTGATCCTGCCGATTCGTGGCTTGATCGACTACGTCACTCAACTGAGCCACGGGCGTTTTGCCGAACGAGTGGCCAGCCGTCGTCAGGATGAGCTGGGCCACTTGGCCGCCGCTGCCAATACCTTGCGCGACTTCTTGGCCGAAACTTTCAGCCGCTTGCAACGCAGTGCCACCGACCTGGTCAGCGCCAGTGGCGAGTTGAATTCGATTGCCGGTCAGATGGCGACGGGTACCCACGAACAATTCAGTCGGACCGACCAGGTAGCGACGGCCATGACCGAGATGTCCGCCACTGCCCAGGAGGTTGCACGCCACGCCGCCAGCGCTTCGCGGGCCGCCGATGAGGCGGATCATTCGGCCCGCGAAGGCGGTGAAGTGATGCAAGTGACCATCGCCACCATCGGCCAGATGCGCACGGAAATTCTCAATACCGGCACCATCATCCGTCGCTTGGAAACCGACAGCGCACGGATTGGCAAGGTTTTGGAAGTGATCCGCGGGATTGCCGAGCAAACCAACCTGCTGGCGCTCAACGCGGCCATTGAAGCGGCGCGGGCGGGTGAGGCCGGGCGTGGTTTTGCGGTGGTGGCCGATGAAGTGCGCAGCCTGGCGCAACGTACGGCGTCGTCGATCATCGAGATCAACCAGATAATCGAGGCGGTGCAAACCGGCGCGGTGGATGCGGCCGAGGCGATTGTCAGCGGCCAGTCCTGCAGCGATGACAGCGTGGCAAAAGTCACCCAGGCAGGGGCGATGCTCAGTCATATCACCCAGGCTGTGGAAGCGATCCGCGACATGAACCGTCAGATCGCCACTGCGGCGGAGGAACAAACATCGGTGGCCGAAGATATTTCGCGCAACATCACCCAGATCACCACCGTGGCCACGGCGAACATGGACAATGTGCAGCGCACTGAAGCGGCGAGCCAGAACCTGCGCAGCTTGTCCGGTGAGCTGAACGAAGTGACGGCGCGATTGGGCGCGTGATCAGGGCAGGGGCAAGCTGAAGCTGAATTGGGTGCCGTATTGTGCGTGGGTGGTCACGTGTAACTCTCCGCCATGGGCATCGGCAATCTGCTTGACGATATACAACCCCAGACCCAGGCCGGCCTGGGGCGTACCGGAAACCGGGCGTGAAAAGGGCTGGAACAGACGCGGCAAGGCCTGCTCGCTGATCTGCCCGGCGTTTTTCACCGTCAGGAACAAGTGATCACGCTCAATCTGTGCCGTGACATACACCGGGCTGTTCTGGTTGCCGTGATGGACGGCATTGGCCACCAAGTTGGAGAGCAATTGCATCAGGCGCTCGCGGTCGCCATACACGCCGCTCAGGTCGCCGATATCGGCGTGGATCAACCGTTGCGGATGTACGCTTTGCATTTCGGCTACCACCTGCTGCAAAGCTTCCTGCAAATCCACGCAGTCGTTGAGGTGCAGGGCAATGCCGCTGCCCATCCGGCCACGGGCGAAGTCGAGTACGTCCTCGACCAGTTGTGACGCGCGTTGCCCGCTGGCGAGAATATGGCGCACCAGCGGGTCGGTCGCGGGGTTGGAATGTTTGCGCAGTAGCCGCTCGGCTCCGAAGTTGACGGCAAACAACGGGTTGCGCAGGTCATGCCCCAGTACTGCGATGAACTGCTCGCGCAGCTCGGCGGTTCCGCGTTCTTCCTGCAGATCGGCTTCGGTCTGTTGCTGGTTTTCTTCGGCTTCGATTTGCAGCGAGAGCAGGCGGGCAAACGATTCCATGGTCGCTTGGATGGTGCTACCGCGCAGGGGCGCGGGGTTGGGGTCGAGCGCGCAGATCGTGCCGAAGAAACTCCCATCGGTACGGAACACCGGCACGGAAATGTAGCTTTCAAACACGTAGAGGCGTGGAGTGGGATGGGTGCGGTAGATCGGGTCTTCACTGGCCTTGTCGATCACCACGGATTCATGCGAACTGTGAATTTCGTAGCAAATCGTGGTGGTCAGGTCCAACTCGCCACCCACCCCGATGCCGTAGTCCAGTTGATCGAGCACGGCGCAGGCAGTCCAGTTGTCGTTGGTCACCCGGGCGACGGCAGCGAAGCGCAGGCCGGTCATGTCGCTGATGACTTTGAGCATCGCGGGTACGGCACTGATGCGGCCAATGGTGGCGATGTCGGCGGCTCTTTGCCCCATGCGACAGTCTCGAACAGGCGGCTACTGGGCGTTTTGCCCTGGCCAATAAATGAGATTCTAGCGACCTTGCGCGCGGTCGGTGTAATTTCATTCGAGGACTGGACGCTGATGCTCCCCCAGGCATTCGAACGCCCATAAAAAACCGCGCCACCCGAAGGTGACGCGGTTTTTCATGAGTCCGACTCAGGTGTCTTGCTTGTCTTCCAGGACGTTACCGGTCTTGGCGTCAAGCTTGACGTCAAACTTCTTGCCGGTGGTATCGGTCACGTCGACTTCGTACACCAGCACGCCGTTCTTGTGATCCAGCTCGGTGTCGGTGATGATCGCGCCAGGGTGTTTGGCC
>NZ_JBOICG010000715.1:0-1801 GCF_050739995.1 Pseudomonas sp.
GAACTATTTGGAGCAAGAGAAATAATGTCCGACCTCATACCCCAACTTACCCAGCCATTCTTCAATGGATTGTCCCTGGGCGCGATCTATGCGCTGATCGCCATCGGCTACACAATGGTCTATGGCATCATTGGCATGATCAACTTCGCCCATGGCGAGGTTTATATGATTTCCGCTTACCTCGCGGCGATCAGTCTGGCACTGCTGGCTTACTTCGGCATCGAATCCTTCCCGCTGCTCATTCTCGGCACCTTGATCTTCACCGTGGTCGTCACTGGCGTTTACGGCTGGGTCATCGAACGTGTCGCCTACAAACCGCTGCGCAACTCCACCCGATTGGCACCGCTGATCAGCGCCATCGGCATTTCCCTGATCTTGCAGAACTACGCTCAGATCGCCCAGGGTGCCAAGCAACAAGGTATTCCCACCCTGCTGGCCGGGGCCTGGCGTGTCGATATCGGCAGCGGCTTCGTTCAGTTGACGTACACCAAGGTCTTCATTCTGGTCGCCGCTTTCGCGGGCATGGCCCTGCTGACCTACATCATCAAGTACACCAAGCTCGGCCGTATGTGCCGCGCCACCCAGCAAGACCGCAAGATGGCCTCGATCCTTGGCATCAACACCGACCGGGTAATCTCCTACGTGTTCGTCATCGGCGCGGCCATGGCTGCTTTGGCCGGCGTGCTCATCACCCTCAATTACGGCACCTTCGACTTCTATGCCGGCTTCATCATCGGCATCAAGGCATTCACCGCAGCGGTACTCGGCGGGATTGGCTCCCTGCCTGGGGCGATGCTCGGCGGGATCATCCTCGGTATCTCCGAGTCGCTGTTCTCGGGGTTGATCAACTCTGACTACAAAGACGTGTTCAGTTTCTCCCTGCTGGTGGTGATTCTGATTTTCCGTCCCCAGGGCCTGCTGGGTCGCCCACTCGTGGCTAAGGTGTGAACATGTCTGCTGCCAAATCTATCGATATCAAGAAAAGTGTGGTCGATACGGTCCTCGCCGGGCTGATTTCCCTGGTGGTGTTCGGCCCGATTGTCGGCGTGGTCCTCGACGGCTACGGCTTCAACCTGCAACCGGCCCGCGTGGCGACCCTGGTCGCCATCGTGATGGCTGGCCGGTTTGCCCTGAGCCTGTTCCTGCAAACCCCCAAGGGCCTGAAGATTCTGCAGGGCTTCGAGAGCAGTGGTTCTGGCGTGCACGTGCTGGCGCCGGACTATAAATCGCGGTTGCGCTGGATCATCCCGGCACTGATCGTGATCGCCATCGTGTTCCCGATCTTCGCCAACAAGTACCTGCTGACCGTGGTGATCCTCGGGCTGATCTACGTATTGCTCGGGTTGGGCCTGAACATCGTGGTGGGCCTGGCTGGTTTGCTCGACCTGGGTTATGTGGCGTTCTACGCCATCGGCGCCTACGGTCTGGCGCTGGGTTATCAATACCTGGGCCTGGGCTTCTGGACAGTGCTGCCGCTGGCGGCCATTGCCGCCGCGTTAGCGGGATGCATCCTCGGGTTCCCGGTATTGCGAATGCACGGCGACTACCTGGCCATCGTGACCCTGGGCTTTGGTGAAATCATCCGCCTGGTACTGAACAACTGGCTGTCGTTTACCGGCGGGCCGAACGGGATGCCGGTGCCATCGCCGACCTTCCTCGGCCTGGAGTTCGGGCGCAAGGCCAAGGACGGCGGGATTCCATTCCACGAGTTCTTCGGCATCGATTACAACCCCAACATCAAGTTCATGTTCATCTACATCGTGTTGTTCCTGGTGGTGCTGGCTGTGCTGTACATCAAGCA